>DASVGZ010000158.1:0-4333 GCA_036379275.1 Acidiphilium sp.
GGGCGACACCACGCCGCCGGGCTTCTTCTTCACCGTGATCGACAGGCGGTGCGGCCGGGTCGGGGTCGCCGCGATGGTGTAGCAGCGATTGACCCGCGCGCCGTCGATCTCGAAATCGAAGGTCAGGAACTGGCCGGGCCAATAAAAGAACCGGCTCGGCCGGCGCGCCTCGAAGATGAAGGTGCGGACATCGACGGTCTCGTCGCGGATACCGACGCAGACGAGTTCGTCGTCTGCCTCCGAATCCCAGAACGGCAGACCGCTGGCACGCTCCTCGACGAAAACCTCGGACGGGATCATGCGCCGAGATAAGCGCCGAGGCGCTTGACATACCAGGCGACGAAATCCTCGACCTGACCCTCGGTCTGCGGCGAATAGGGCCCCTGGATGTAGCCGCCGCTCGCCGCTCCGGAATGGGCGAGGGCGACCAGTTTGCCATCCTGCAGATTGGTCTCGCGCCAGACATAGATCAGGTTCTCGAGATCGTAGTCCTTGCCTTCCACCGCATCCTTGTGGACCAGCCACTTGGTGCGCAGCAGCGTGCGGCCGGGCGCGAGCGGCAGCACCGAGAAACAGACGATGTGGTCGCTCATGAAATGGTGCCAGGAATTCGGCTGGGTATGGAGCGAGAGATCGCCGAGTCGCTTGTCAGTGATGTTGCCGAGCAGCTTCGTGCAGGCGACCTTGGTGTCCATCGTCTGGGACTCGCCGTCCTTGTCCATCGGCAGGCGGCCGATCCGGTAGCCCGAGACCATGTCCTGCAGGTTGGCGCTTTCTTCGGAGGGAAAGCCGCAACTGTCCCATTTCGCACCGAGTTCGGCGACCATGGTGTCATAATGCTGGCGCTGGGCGACCCGGCCCGGGTCGTCCTCGTTCGCCTCGAACCCGAAGCCGTACTCATAGATCGAGGTGGTCAGCTCGGGATGGTTGAGAGCGCAGTGATAGCACTCCCGGTTGTTCTCCATCGTGAGCTTCCAGTTGCCTTCCTCGATCAGGTCGATCTGGTGCGCGACCTTACAGTTCGCGATGTCGTGCGGGGCGATATAAGGCGTCACAACCCGGGCAAACTCGTCGAAATCGGCCGGCGGATCGTCAGCGAGGCAGACGAACAGAAGCCCGGCGACCGAGCGGACATGGACTTTCTTCAGGCCGTGGCAGGCGGGGTCGAAATCGTCGTTCATATGCTCGACATGCAGGAGCTTGCCGTCGAGCCCGTAGGTCCAGGAGTGATAGGGGCAGACGAGGCGGCCGACCGAGGTTTTCTCCTCGGACACCAGCCGCGCCGCGCGATGCCGGCAGACATTGTGCATGGCATTGATCGAGCCATCGTCGTCGCGGCAGATCAGGATCGAGTTGTTGCCGATCTTCAGCGTCATCACGTCGCCCGGCTCGGCGATGTCCGGCTCGACACCGACGAAAATCCAGTGCCGGCCGAAGATCAGATCGAGATCAGCCTGGAACACCGCCTCATCAATGTAGAACGGCGCATCCAGCATGTAGCCGGGGCGGCGCTGGGCGACCAGCGAGCGGATGGCAGGAAACGCGACATCGAGCATGGCACTGACTTTCCAAATACTGGCCGTATTACCGGGCCGACAGCGCCAGATTATGCGCCTTGCCGGATCACCATCTTCAGATTTTGCGACAGTCTTCGGCGGGAATTCCGCCGCATTCTCGCATGACGGTTATGCGACTGTGGAATGGATCGGCCGCACCGCCGGGAGCGGGTCAGTAACTCCGCGCACCCACCCATTCCGACGCAGGCGCCTCCCCCGCCGCGAGAACCTTCAGCACGCTGGGCGCGATCGGGGTTGCATCAGTCCCCGGAAGCTGGCCAAGCCGGGCGTGGGATGGCGACATCCCGTGCAGCGATTTGAACTGACGGGAGAAATGCGCGCAGTCGGAAAAGCCTGCATCGAGCGCGATATCGGTAACCGAGCGCGAGGTATTTTCCAGCAGCCAGCGCGCATAGCGCAACCGGAGCACGCGGTAGAGATTGGACGGGCGATGGCCGAGCGCCGCATCGAACAGGCGTTCGAGCTGGCGGGTCGAGAGGCCGAGCTTGTTCGCGATCGTGGCGATCGGCAGCGGGTTGGCGAGGTTCTGCTCCATCATCAGGAGTGCGCGGCGAATCCGGTCGTCGGTGACATCGTGCGCCATCGGCGGGTGCGGCTGCACCGCCTCGCTGCCGCGCATCTGGGTCAGAAGCAGAACTTGATGGGGCTTCTGCGCAAGCCGGCTGCCGAGATGCCGCTCGACCAGGGCGGCGGCGAGATCGGCCGCGCCAGCACCGCCCGCGCAGGTGATCCGGTCGCCGTCGATTTCGAAGAACCGGTCGCCGATCACCTCATGGTCGGGAAATTCACGCCGGAAATCCTGATAGTGCAGCCAGCTCACGCAGACCCTTCGCCCCTCCATCAGTCCGGCGCGGCAGAGCACGAAACTACCGGTGCAGATGCCGACCAGCGGCACCCCGGCGGCAGCGGCGCGGCGCAGATAGGTGTAAATCCAGGGGTTGACCGGCCGGCTGTTGTGCATGACGCCGCCGACGACGACGACGTAATCGAACCGGGCCGGCTCGATGAGTTCGCCATTGGGCACGATCTGGACCCCGCAACTCGCCCGGATCGGCGCCATCGTCTCGGCCATGATCGTCCAGCGGCAGTGGATCGGCCGGGAAAAATCCGATTCGTCGGCGGCGAGGCGAAGCGTGTCGACGAACAGGGAGAATGCCGAAAGGGTGAAATTCTCGGTCAGCAGGATACCGACCGAAATCGGTTTCGGGTCTTTCGAGACAAGAGACGGTTTTGAGTTGGCGTTCACGATCGATCTCCACCCTGATCCGCACCCGGAACATCCGGCGAGCACCCGGTTCCGGGAGCATCTCGTTCATGCAGGCCCGGCCGACCGGGCTGATCGCGCTGGCTCGAAGCGAAATTACGCGTTCCGGACCGATTTGTCATCTTTATCCTTGAATATGTCCCTGAATATGCCCGTCCGGGGCAGCGCCCGCCTTGACCCTGCGACGCAAAGTCATTGATCCCGCCGCCGGATGGGTGGACATTCCGCGGCAAAATCATCGGAGTCAGTTTCATGCACGGCGCAACCGGAACCCACAGCATCGTCTCCCCGGCGGACGGCCATGTCGTCGCCGTCCGGCCGCTGGCCGATCGCGGCACGATCGACCGCGCGCTCGACCGCGCGAGGACGGCCCAGAAGCACTGGCGCGCTGTGCCGCTCGCCGAGCGCAAGGCGGTGTGCGGACGCTTCATCGATGCCTTCGTCGCCAGAGGCGACGCGATCGCCGCCGAGCTTTCCGCCCAGATGGGCCGCCCGGTCAGCCAGACCCCCGGCGAGATCCGCGGCTTCGCCGATCGCGGCCGGGCGATGATCGCCCTCGCCGAGGACGCACTGGCGCCGGTCCGCCCCGACCCGATCGCCGGCTTCGAACGCTTCGTCAAACGTGAGCCGCTGGGTGTGATCTATGTGATCGGCGCGTGGAACTACCCCTATCTCATCACCGTCAACAGCGTGGTTCCGGCCCTGCTCGCCGGCAACGCGGTGGTGCTGAAACAGGCGCCGCAGACCCTGCTCTGCGCCGAACGCTTCGCCGAGGCCTTCGCCGAGGCCGGGCTGCCCGAGGGCGTGTTCCAGTATCTGCATCTTTCAAACGAGGACGCGGAGGCGGTGATCGGCGATCCGCGCGTCGACTTCATCGCCTTCACCGGATCGGTGGCGACCGGGCACAAGGTGGTGCAGGCGGCCTCGCGGCGGTTCGCCGGCGTCGGGCTCGAACTCGGCGGCAAGGACCCCGCCTATGTCCGCGCCGATGCCGATCTCGATCACGCCGTCGCCAATCTGGTCGATGGCGCGTTCTTCAATTCCGGGCAGTCATGCTGCGCGATCGAGCGGATCTATGTCGACGCCTCGATCCACGACCAGTTCATCGACCGGTTCGCCGCGCTGACCCGGCAGTACCGGCTCGGCAATCCGCTCGATGGCGCGACCACGCTCGGCCCGCTGGTGAACGCGCGGGCGGCGGAGTTCGTGCGCGGCCAGATCGCGGCGGCCAAAGCCGCCGGCGCGCGCGCACTGATCGACGAGCGCGCGTTCCCGGCGAGCGTCGCCGGCACGCCCTATCTCGCGCCGCAGGTTCTGGTCGGCGTCGATCACGCGATGGACGTGATGCGCAACGAGAGTTTCGGCCCGGTGATCGGCATCATGAAGACCGGCTCCGATCAGGAGGCGCTCGGCCTGATGAACGACAGCCCCTATGGCCTGACCGCCTCGATCTGGACCCGGGATACCGAGGCGGCGCGCCGCCTCGGCGATG
>DASVGZ010000159.1:0-4042 GCA_036379275.1 Acidiphilium sp.
TCGGAATGTTATCGACTGTGCGACCGGCTGACCGTTCTGCGCGACGGCGCGGTGGTGGCGAGCGCGCCGACGGCGGAATTGCCGCGCGCCGCCCTGATCGGCGCGATGCTCGGGCGCAGCGCCGAGAGCATCCACAGCACCCGGCCCGCGCGCGTGCCGCGGGCGGGCGTCCCGGCGCTGGAGGCGCGCGGCCTGTCCTGGCGCGGCAGGGTGCGCGATGTCTCCTATGCGGTGCGGCCGGGTGAGGTGGTCGGGCTGGCCGGGCTGCTCGGCGCCGGGCG
This sequence comes from Acidiphilium sp., assembly GCA_036379275.1. Lineage (GTDB taxonomy): Bacteria > Pseudomonadota > Alphaproteobacteria > Acetobacterales > Acetobacteraceae > Acidiphilium. Next base: position 282 of record DASVGZ010000159.1, read on the forward strand.
GACCGAGACGATGAAGGCGAGTTTCGGCGCCGAGGCGAAGGAAGCCGGCGAGGTGCGGATCGGCGGCGAGGCGGTCGCGACGCCGACTCCGGGCCGCTCGATCGCGGCCGGCCTCGCGTTTCTTTCGGAAGATCGCCGGGCCGAGGGGATTTTTCCGAAACTGTCGGTGGCCGAGAATCTGGCGGCGACGGCGCTGCCGGCGCTGACACGGTTCGGCTTTATCTCACGCCGCCGGCAGGATGCGGTGGTCGCGCGGTTCATCGCCGAACTCGGCATCAAGGCGGCCGGGCCGGGCGCGCCGATCACGGCATTGTCCGGCGGCAACCAGCAGAAGGTTCTGCTCGCGCGATGTCTCGCGACCGCGCCGCGCGCGATCATGCTCGACGACCCGACCCGGGGCATCGATGTCGGCGCCAAGGCCGAGGTTCACGCCGCGATCCATCGTCTGGTCGAGAACGGGCTTGGGGTTCTCGCGACTTCCTCCGAACTGGAGGAACTGATGGCCCTGGCCGACCAACTGGTGGTGCTGAACGAGGGAGCGGTGACCGGAACGCTGGCGACCGAAGGTGCCGGGGTGCAGGATGTGCTCGACCTGTTCGCGACTGCCCACGAAAGCACGGCGGAATGAGCGCCGCGACCGCTTCGCGCGGCTGGCTCTCGACTTTGGCCGAGCGGACCGGGCACGAGTCGCCGATGGCGCTGCTGCGCGCCCAGAGCGTGTATGTCGCCTTTGCCGCACTGGTCGTGATCGACCTGATTTTCACGCCGGGATTCCGCAATGTCTTCGTGATCCGCAATCTGCTGTTCGCGGCGGCGCCGGTGATTCTGGTCACGCTGGGGCAGAGCCTCACCATCGGCACGCGCGGGATCGATCTGTCGGTCGGTTCGGCGATGGGGCTGGCGGCGGCGGTGATGGCGCTGGCACTGCCGGGTGGCGCATGGCTCGCGGCGGCTGCCGGGCTGGGCGCGGGGCTCGCGGTCGGGCTGATCAATGGCGGTCTGGTCGCGGCGCTCGCCATCGACCCGCTGATTTCGAGCCTCGCGCTTCTGGTCGCGGCGCGCGGGCTTGCCGAGGCGTTGCTCGACGGATCGCGGGTGAACCTGCCGTCGGGCGGGCTGTTCGACACACTGGGCGTCGGCGCGGTTTCGGTGATTCCGGATGCCGCGGTCATTGCCGCGATCATTGCCGTTCTGGTCGCGGTGATCGTGCGCACCACGGTGTTCGGGCGGTCGCTCCTGTTCATCGGTGCCAACAAGGCGGCGGCGATCATCGCCGGGATCAGGGTGCGCCGCACGCTGCTTCTGGTTTATGCCGCGAGCGGGCTGCTGGCCGGGATCGCCGGTGTGTTCGCGGCAGCGAGGCTCGGCGCATCCGATCCCAACTATATCGGCGTGAACTACGAACTCGATGCGATCGCGGCCGCGGTGATCGGTGGCACGCCGCTTTCGGGTGGGCGGGTGTCGATCGCGGGCGGCGTCGCCGGCGTGCTTCTGCTCGAAGTGCTCGAGGCGAGCTTCATCATGAACGACATCAATTTCAGCTACGCGCAGATCCTGAAGGCGCTGTTCATCGTTGCGGCCCTCTATCTGCAACGGGCGGGAGGCTGAGTATGTCGGGCGCCGCGAGAGCAGCGGGAAGCGCGGCATCGGGGACGGAACGGCGGGCGCGGCTGATCGCGCTGATCCAGTCGCGCGGGGCGATCGGCGTTCTGATTCTGGCGGCGATCGCGGCGAGCATCCGGTTTCCGCACTTCGCGACGCTCGGCAATTTCGAGAATATCGGCACGGCGGCGAGCTTTCTCGGGTTCGTGGCGATCGGCCAGACCTTCGTGATCATTCTCGGCGGTTTCGACCTCTCGGTCGGATCGCTGATCGGGCTCGGCTCGGTGCTCGCCGCCTACAGCGTGCCCTATGGCTGGCTGCCGGCGCTTCTGGTGCCGATGCTGGCAGGATGCGGGATCGGACTGATCGACGGGCTGCTGATCGCGCGGGCCGGAATGGCGCCGTTCATCGTCACCCTCGCGGCGCTTATCGGCGTGCGCGGTCTGGCGCTGGTTCTTGCCAAAAACAGCATGGTAATCGCGCATCCAGGCGTGTTCGGGTTGATCGCGAACGGACAGATTTTCGGGGTGGACAACCTGATCTGGATTCTGCTCGCGGGATTCGTTCTGGCCGCGCTGGTTCTCAACCGGACCCGGTTCGGCATTGCGATTTTCGCGATCGGCGGCAACGAGGAAGCGGCGCGGATGCTCGGCGTTCCGGTAACCCGGGTGAAGGTGATCACCTACATGGTTTCCGGAACGCTCGCGGGGCTGGCGGGCGCGCTGCTCGGCGCGCATCTCTCCTCGGGACTGGCGACGGCAGGTCAGGGCGACGAGCTGAAATCGATCGCCGCCGCGGTGATCGGCGGAGTTCTGCTGACCGGCGGGGTGGGCACCATGGCGGGCGCGCTGTCCGGCGTTCTCCTGCTCGGGCTGATCGAAAACGTCATCGACCAGATCGGCACGCTCAGCGCCTATTACCAGAATCTGGCGAGCGGGGCGTTTCTCCTGATCGCGGTGCTGGCGCAGACCCTGCTGACGCGGCGGCGCACATGATGCCGGACCGCACCGAATCGCTTTTTATATGTTGTCAGACGGAGGCGGGCCGCCTATGGTCCGGTTCACGAAGTCGCAGTTTCGAGCACAAGAATTCACAACAATGTCAACCCGGATCGAAGCCAGCAAAGGGGAGAAACTCATGACCGACTCAACCGACGACAAAATCATGGAAACCGTGGCGGGACGCCTGCCGCGTCGCGCGATGATGCATGGCGTATCGCTCGCCGGAGCCGCCGCATTGCTTGCGGCAGGAACCAGAGCGGCATCGGCGGCGGACAAGGCGCCGTTTCCCGCGCATCCGCGCTGGAAGTTCGTGTTCGTCAACCACGTGACCACCAACCCGTTCTTCGTTCCGACCCAGTACGGCATTCACGATGCCTGCGCGCTGCTCGGCTGCGACTATCAATGGACCGGGTCGCAAACCTCGATCGTCTCGCAGATGGTCAATGCGATGAACACCGCCATTGCCGGCAAGGCGGACGCGATCGCGGTGCCGATCGTCGATCCCACTGGGTTCAATGCACCGGTCGAAAAGGCGCTGAACGCCGGGATTCCGGTATTTGCCTATAACGCCGACGCGCCCGCCGGCTCCGCCAACAAGCGCCTCGCCTATATCGGTCAGGATCTGTTCCAGGCCGGCTATCAGATGGGTGAGCGGATCGTGAAGCTGGTGGGCTCGGGCGAGGTCGCCCTGTTCATCGCGACGCCGGGGCAGCTCAACATTCAGCCGCGCATCGACGGCGCCGCCGCCGCGATCAAGAAGCTCGGCACCAGCATCAAGGTTCACGAAATCGCGACCGGACCGACGGTGAACGAGGAGCTGACCAAGATCAAGGCCTATTATCTCGGCCACCAGCACATCAAGGGCATGTTCGCCGTCGACGCCGGCAGCACTCAGGGCGTCGCCGAGGTGATGCAGCAATATCATCTGCAGAAGAAGGGCATCAAGGCCGGCGGCTACGATTTGCTGCCGAAGACGCTGCAGCTGATCAACGCCGGCGCACTCGACTTCACCATCGACCAGCAGCCCTATCTGCAGGGCTTCTACACAGTGATGGAGATGTTCATGTTCATGGCCTCCGGTGGCCTTTCCGGGCCGGCCGACATCAACACCGGCATGAAATTCGTCACCAAGAGCTCGGTGAAGCCCTATCTCACCAC
>DASVGZ010000160.1:0-5704 GCA_036379275.1 Acidiphilium sp.
AGGTTTTGAGGGGGTAGAGGATTTGGCATCGACACCGATTGAGGAACTCGCCGATATCGAAGGGTTCGACGAGGGCATCGCGACCGAGCTGAACCGCCGTGCGGTGGTGGCGATCGAGAAGAAGGCGACCGAGATGGAGCAACGCCGGCAGGAACTGGGCGTCGACGACGCGCTGACCGCGCTGGACGGGCTGACCGCGCCGATGCTGGTCGCCCTCGGCGAGGCGGGTGTGAAGACGCTCGACGATCTCGCCGATCTCGCCAGCGACGAACTGATCGAGATCGTCGGGGCCGATGCGCTGAACGAGGATGCCGCGAACGCGATCATCATGGCCGCGCGCGCTCACTGGTTCGAAGGAGACGACAACGCTGGCTGACGCGCCGTGGACCATTGCCGACCGACCGGATGACGCTGCGGATCGCGAGACCGGGCCGCAGCGGCGCTGTCTGGTTACGCGTGCGAGTCAGGCGCGGGAGGCGATGCTGCGGTTCGTCGCGGGGCCGGACGATTCGCTGGTCTTCGACGTGACCGCGACACTGCCCGGCCGTGGTATGTGGCTGAGCGCCGAGCGCGGTGCGATCGACATGGCTGCGAAGCGCGGGGTGTTTTCGCGGGCGGCCGGAAAGCGGCTCGCGGTGCCGGAACGGCTCGCCGAGCGGGTGCAGGGCGTGCTGGAGAACCGGATCGTCGAACTTCTCGGCCTCGCGCGGCGCGCGGGAACGGCGGTCGGCGGTTTCGAGAAGGTCAGGGAGCGGCTTGCCGCCGGCCGGTGCGGATTGCTGGTCGAGGCGGCGGATGGCAGCCCTGCCGAGCAGGCGCGGCTGCGCCAGCATCATGCGGTGACTATGGTGCGGCCGTTGACGGCGGCGCGGCTCGGCGCGGCATTCGGCCGGGACAGCGTGATGCATGTGGCGATCGGGCCGGGGAAGCTGGCCGGGATGATCGCGGTTGAGGCCGCGCGGCTCGCCGGCGTCGCCGGCGGATCGGGCGCTGGCGGATCAGGCATTGGCGGGACTCAGGTTGCCAGTGAGGCCCGGAGCGGGCAGAGAGAGGCCGACCCGGACGACCGGGCCGGCGGATGACGAGCGGGAACTGACGAGCGGTAACTGCGGCTAAGAAACGGACTTGGATACGGACCGGATTATATGAGCGACGAGAACGATCAGGGCGAAACCAAAGGGCGGCTTTCGCTGCGGCCGGCAGGTCGTGGCGAACTGGGCCGGACCGTCGATGCCGGTTCGGTGCGGCAGAGCTTCAGCCACGGGCGATCGAAAGTCGTTCAGGTCGAGGTGCGCAAGAAGCGGGGCGGCGCTGCCGCGCCGGCCGATGCGCCGCCCCGTCCGGCATCGGCGCCCGCACGCGGCGCCAGCCCGGCCGCCGCGTCGATTTCGCACGGCCTGACCACGACCGAACTCGCCGCGCGCCAGCGCGCGGTTGCCGATCAGCAGCGCGAGGATGCAAAACGCGAGGCCGAACGCCGCGAACAGGAAAAGATTTCGATTCTTTCCGCCGCCGAGGAAGCGCGCCGCCGCGCCGAGGAAGAGGCGCGTGCCGCCGAAGAGGAAACCCGCAGGCGGATCGAGGAAGAATCGCGCAAGCGCGAGGAAGAGGCCGCGCGTGTCGACGCCGAGGCTGCGCCCGAAGCCGTGTCCGCGCCGGCCGCTCCGGCGGCAGCGCCGGCATCTCCGCCGCAACGGCGCGAAGCGCCGGGTGCCGTACCGTCGCGCCCTGCTTCGACACAACAGGTTCCGCCGCGCCGTCCGGCCGCGCCCGGAACACCTGCCCCGGCGGCCGAGACGCTGCGGCTGAAGACCGGCCGCGCCGGCGGACGCGATGATGAGGATGATGCCCGCCGGGTGGTTCGCCGCCCCGGTGGCGCGGCGACGCCGGCCCGCAAGCCGGTTGCCCCCGCGCCGAAGCGGCCGGGCGATGATCGCCGCCGTGGCGGTGCGCGGATCGACGTTCAGGCCGCGATTTCCGGCGAGGACGAGCGCGTGCGGTCGCTGGCTTCGGTGCGCCGTCAGCGCGACCGCGAGCGCCGGCAGGCCGAACTGGAAATGCTGCGATCCGATCAGGTGCGCGTCGTGCGCGAGGTGATCCTGCCCGAGACGATCACGGTTCAGGAACTCGCGAACCGCATGGCGGCGCGGGTGCCCGACGTGGTGAAGGCGCTGATGAAGCTCGGCGTGATGGCGACGGCGACCCAGACGATCGATGCCGACACCGCCGAACTGGTGGTCGGCGAGTTCGGGCACAAATCCAAGCGGGTTTCCGAATCCGACATCGAGATCGGGCTCGAGGGAACCGAGGACCGGCCGGAAGATTTGCTGGTGCGCCCGCCGGTCGTCACCATCATGGGTCATGTTGATCACGGCAAGACCAGCCTGCTCGACGCGCTGCGCGCGACCAGTGTCGCCGCCGGCGAGGCGGGCGGGATCACCCAGCATATCGGCGCCTATCAGGTGACGCTGGCCTCGGGCGCGAAGATGACCTTCATCGACACGCCGGGCCATGAGGCGTTCACCGCCATGCGCGCGCGCGGCGCCTCGGTGACCGATATCGTGGTTCTGGTGGTCGCCGCCGATGACGGGGTGATGCCGCAGACGATCGAGGCGATCCGCCACGCCCGCGCGGCGAATGCGCCGATCATCGTCGCGATCAACAAGATCGACCGGCCGGACGCCAACCCGACCCGGGTGCGCACCGAACTGCTGCAATACGATGTCGCCGTCGAGGAGATGGGCGGCGAGACCCAGGATGTCGAGGTTTCCGCGCTGAAGCGCGAGGGGCTGGACCGGCTGCAGGAGGCGATCCTGCTCCAGGCCGAACTGCTCGATCTCAAGGCCAACCCGGACCGCAGCGCCGAGGGCGCGGTGATCGAGGCGAAGCTCGACCGCGGCCGTGGGCCGGTCGCCACCGTTCTGGTGCAGAACGGCACGCTGCGTCAGGGCGACATGGTGGTGGTCGGCACCGAGCAGGGCCGCGTGCGCGCGATGCTCGACGATCAGGGCAAGGCGGTGGCCGAGGCCGGCCCGGCGGTTCCGGTGGAGATTCTCGGCCTGTCGGGTGTGCCGTCGGCCGGGGAAGCCTTTGTCGTCGTCGAGGATGAGGGCAGGGCGCGCGAGATCGCCGAATTCCGCCAGCGCCGGCAGCGCGAGCTGAACGCCGCGGCGGGGGCTGCCGCGCGCGGCACGCTCGACCAGATGCTGGCCCGCATCCAGGCGGGCGAGCAGAAGGAAGTCGCGGTTCTGATCAAGGCCGATGTGCAGGGCAGCGCCGAGGCGATCCAGGCCATGCTGCAGAAGCTCGGCAACGACGAGGTTCAGGTCCGGGTTCTGCTCGCCGGTGTCGGCCAGATCACCGAAAGCGACGTTCAGCTTGCGAAAGCGTCGGATGCGGTGGTGATCGCGTTCAACGTGCGCGCCAACGCCCAGGCCCGTCAGCTCGCGACCCGCGAGGGCGTGGATATCCGCTACTACAGCATCATCTATCAGGTCTCCGACGACATCGAGACACTGGTGAAGGGCAAGCTTGCCCCGGTGCATCGCGAGAAGTTCCTCGGCTATGCGGAAATCCGCCAGGTGTTCAACATCACCAAGGTGGGCAAGGTCGCCGGCTGCTACATCACCGAAGGGCTGGTCAAGCGGGGCGCCGGCGTGCGCCTGCTGCGCGACGGTGTTGTGGTGCATCAGGGCGAACTGGCGCAGCTCAAGCGCTTCAAGGACGATGTGCGCGAGGTCGCGCGCGGCTATGAATGCGGCCTGTCCTTCGCCGGATTCGGCGATATTCGCGAAGGCGATGTGGTGGAATGCTACGAGACCGAAGTCGTTCCGGCCTGACCGGAAAGGAAGCGCAGGGTCCGTCGCAGCGTCAGCGCCGGGTGGCGGAGGAAATCCGTCACCGGCTGGCGGAGCTGTTCACACGCACCGAATTCCGCGACCCCGAACTGGCCGGCGTGCATCTAACCGTGGCCGAGGTGCGGATGAGCCCGGACCTCAAGCACGCGACCGTGTTCGTCTCGCGGCTGGGCCAGAGTTCGGTCGATCCGCTTCTGCCGGCGCTGAAGCGGGTGACGCCGTTCCTGCGCGGCGCGGTGGGGCAGGGGCTGCGGATGAAATACGTGCCCGATCTGCATTTCCAGCCGGATCATGCGCTCGATGTGGCGAGCCGGATCAACGAGATCCTGCATTCGCCGGATGTGGCGCGCGATCTCGGCAAGTCCGAAGGCGGCGACGGGGAAAAATGACCGAGCGACTGGCTGACGATGCCGCCGGCATCGCGCGGGCGGCTGCCTTGCTCGGTGACGGCAGGCTGGTCGCCTTCGCGACCGAGACCGTCTACGGCCTCGGGGCGGATGCAACGAACGGCGAGGCGGTCGCGGCGATCTACGCCGCCAAAGGCCGGCCGCGCTTCAATCCGCTGATCTGCCATTACCCGGATGCCGATGCCGCGTTCGCCGATACACTGGCGGATGCGCGGGCGCGTCTTCTTGCCGAAAAATTCTGGCCCGGTCCGCTGACCCTGGTTCTGCCGCGCAGGGAGCCCTCGCGGATTTCCGGCCTTGCCTCCGCCGGGTTGCCGAGCCTCGCGGTGCGGGTGCCGGGGCACGCGCGCGCACGCACGCTGCTCGCCGCCGTGGGAAGGCCGATCGCGGCGCCATCGGCCAACCGCTCGGGCCGGATCAGCCCGACCCGGGCTTCGCATGTGCTCGCCGGGCTGGATGGCCGGATCGCCGCCGTGCTGGATTCGGGGCCGGCCTCGGTCGGGCTGGAATCGACGATTCTCGATCTGACCGGCGAGGTTGCGGTTCTGCTCCGGCCGGGCGGCACGCCGGTCGAGGCGCTGGAAGCGGCGATCGGGCCGGTGCAACGGCGCAAGGCCGATGTCGCGCCCACGATCAAGGCGCCGGGGATGATGGCGTCGCACTACGCGCCGCGCCTGCCGTTGCGGCTCGATGCGGCGGCGCCGGGGCCGGGCGAGGCGTGGCTCGGGTTCGGCCCCGGACGGATCGACGCGGAGATCGCCTTCAATCTTTCGCAGAACGGGAAACTCGCCGAAGCGGCGGCCAACCTGTTCGAGGCGTTGCACCGGCTGGACGCCGAGGCGATCGGCCACGGGCTGACCGGCATCGCCGCCGCGCCGGTTCCCCGCCACGGCCTCGGGCTTGCGATCAACGACCGGCTGGCACGGGCGGCAGCGCCGAGGGAGTAGGAAATTCTGCTCCGGAGCATTTCTGTGTTCCGATGCTCGCCCGTGTTTTGCCCGTTCGTCAGAATCCGATCGGGCCGACCGAGCCGAACCAGGCGCGCACCCTGGCCGGGTCGGTTTCGTCCATGTAGAAGAAGTGTGTCATCACAGGCTTTACGGCAGGCCTGCTGCGGTCGTCGGGCGTCATCGTCACAATACCCCGGAAGACCTTCAGCGATCCGCCGTCCCAGTATTCGGTCACGTCGTGGTGAGCGGTAAACCCTGTATCGATGAAGGCGCGCAAATTCTCGCGTATTGCCTCGCGGCCATTCCATTGCGCGACGCCAAGACAGCAAATCGCATCTTCGGTGAAACAGTCGAAGCCTTTGCCGAAAGTCTTGTCATCGATCTCTTTCCAGAACGCCAGCAGCCAGGCAGGCGCATCCGTCCGGGTGAACATCATCGCGGTCGTATTGTGTGTCATTGCAACTTTCCTGATTCGACGGCCAATGGCGTC
>DASVGZ010000161.1:0-2701 GCA_036379275.1 Acidiphilium sp.
CGCACCCAGGCAGCGCTTCTCGCCGTGATGGACCGGCCGGGCCATCACACCTGGACCCTCGATGAACTCGGCGGCGAACTCGCGGCGGCAGGCGCGGCCGCGGATTTCTCCACCCTGTTCCGCGCGGTGGAGCGGCTCGTCGCCGAAGGGCGGCTGCGCAAGCTGAAACTCGACGAGTCCGCGGCACGCTACGAGCGGAACGGCGCGCATCACGACCATCTGCGCTGCACCCTGTGCAATGCGCTGGTGCCGGTGCCCTGCCTCGCCCATCAGATCGACTTCGCGGCGCTGGAGCGCGCGACCGGCTTCACCATCGCCCACCACGACATCGTGCTCGACGGCATCTGCCCCGCCTGCCGCGCGCACCCGTCCCTTTCCGAAAGCGCATCATGATCAATCTGTGGGATCCGACCCATGTTTCGCTCGGGATCGATCTGCTCACCGCCTTCCTGCTCGGCGCGGTCCATGGCGTGACGCCGGACGAGCATACCTGGCCGATCACCTTTTCCTACGCGGTCGGCGGCTATTCGACCTGGCGAGGACTGAAGGCCGGGCTGATCTTCTCGCTCGCCTTCACCCTCCAGCGCGCGATCGGCTGCGAACTCGCCTGGCTCGGCCTGTCGCACCTGTTCACCTTCGCCGCCCTGGATGCCTGGATCTACGTCGTGGTCGGCATCGTGATGGCCTGGGCCGGGCTTGCGATCGCCCAGGGACGGATGGCGCCGCATCTGCATTTCCGGGTCACCGCCGTTCGCGGCCCAAGGTCGTTTGCCGATCCCCTCGCCGATCCGCGCCCCTGGATGCCGGCGCTGCACGGCTTCATCGCAGGCTGGGGCTTCGGCGCCTTCGCGACCATTCTCTACACCGTGCTCGCACCCGCCATGCCCTCAGCCGCCTGGGGCTGGACTCCGGGCGCCGCGTTCGGCCTCGGCACCACGGTCGTGCAGATTTTCATCGGCGCCGCCTTCGGCTACTGGGCGGCGCGGCGCGGTCTGCCGGCCGAGGCGATCCGCCGGGTCGGGCTGGTGACCGCCGCGCGCACCCTGCTCTGGGGCGGCATCGCCTTTGCCCTGGCCGGGCTGTTCAGCCTCGGCTTCCCGCGCCTCGCCGATCTCAGTTTCGACAGCGGTATCAAGGTGCATAACCTGCACAGCATCGGGTTGCCGTTTCTTCTGGTCATCGGCATCGTGATCGGAGTTGGCGTCACCTCGCTGCTTCGCGAAACCGCGAGTCTGCGGCGCGCAGCGCGGGGCGGCGGCCTGTCCGCGACACGTTAAATTTCAGTATGCCTTGTTTCGGACATCAACACGCCTGTATCCGGTCACCGGTCCGGCGATAGAAACACACCGGACCAATTCCATTCGGAGACCGATCATGAAGCTGCCCAGCACGCTCCACAAACCCGCTTTTGCCGCTGCCCTGCTCGCCTCCGGCCTCGGTTTCGGCATCGCCGGGCTGACCCCGGCCAGCGCCGCCACCACGCCCTCCACCACGGCGGCGCCTGCCACCACCGGAACCGCTCCGGCGACGATGACCCCGATGCAGAAAAAGATCGTCGCCCATGTCGATGCCCGGCTCGCCGTGCTGAAAAAGGATATCGGCATCACCCCGGACGAAGAGCAGGCCTGGGACGGTTTCGCCCAGGTCTCGCGCGGGAACGCGACCGGCCTTGCCGCGATGTACGCCGAGCGGACCAAGGACCTGGCGACGATGACCGCGGTGCAGAACATGGAATCCTTCTCGGCGATCAAGGCGAAGGAAGCCGATGACATGAACGCGCTGACCGCCGCGTTCCAGACCCTCTACGCCAAACTTACCCCGGCGCAGCAGAAGAAGGTCGACGCCCGCTTCCGCGAGGAAGCCCACAGAATGCACGAGCGGCACATGCACCACCTGATGAAAAAGCCGGCCCCGAAACCCCAGGATTAACGGTAGACGGGAACTAACCGACTTCCACGAACACCATCCGTCGGCGTGCTCCGCGCAACGGCATCACGCCGACGACATCCTTGGCCGCCTCGGCGAAAATCACGCCAGCGGCCTGCGGCACCGCCCGCCGTCCGGCACGTTCGGCGAGCGGCGCGGTTTTCAGGATCGTTCCCCCGCCGAGCGGCGGCATGAACAGGGCGACATCGTGCCGCTCGACCCGGAACAGCGCGCTGGCGAGCAGCCGTCCGAGCTGGGACGCGGTATAGGGCTGGCCGTGGCCGAACGGCGTGCGCTCCAGATAGGCCCAGGCCGAGGTGCGGTTGGGCACCGCCACGATCAGCCGCCCGTCCGGCTTCAGCACCCGCCACGCCTCGCGCAGCATCCGCCGCGCGCTCTCGGCCTGCTCCAGCCCGTGAATCATCAGCAGGCGGTCGACGCTGACATCCGCGAACGGCAGGGCATCCTCCTCGGCGGTGACACTGAGGTTGGGCCGGTGCGCGGGCCAGCGCGCCGCCCCGATCTGCGCCGGCGTCACCGCGATGCAGCGCTCCGCCTGACCGCGCCAGAATCGCAGATAGGGCGCGGGATAACCGATGCCGATCACCGCCATGCCGGTCAGATCGGGCCAGAGCCCCTGCAGCCGGGCACGGATCATCCGCGCCGCGATCACGCCGCGCCTCGTCGCATAGAAATCGGCCATTGCGGTCGCATCTATAGCCATGCGATCCTCATATTACGCCGAAGGACAAATCATGGCCATTACGCATTCCGG
>DASVGZ010000162.1:0-6329 GCA_036379275.1 Acidiphilium sp.
ATCGGGCGAGGTGGAGGATACCCAAGAGATCGGAAACGCGATGGGGGAGCTGTCCATAATCCTCGAGGGGCCAGGGCTGCTGAAACCGCGACATACGCCAGTGGTTTTGTCGATGCTGGACGATCTGATCGCGGATATGCACCGTTATGGCGATCCGCTGCTGCCTCCGGAGCAGGAACTGGTCGGTGAATTGTCCAAAGTCGCGGGCAGGTTGCGCGATGGCTCTGTCGTTCCGCCGATCGGCGGAGGTCAGAATCTTCCACCGCTACGAAGAAAAATACTAGAGGCCGAAAGATTCGAGAAAATTTTTCCACCTCTTACAACAAAGGACAACTTTATAACGGTTTCCAGAAATATTTCCCTCCCCTTATTCCATGGCTGGTGCCCATATCCTGCCGCGAAGCCGCTGCTGCCCGCACCAGTCGCCGGACTGTCGGAAACACCGCCGGACATGACGCTCTATCGCGACCTGATTCAGACAAGGGTGACGCCTAGGTGTTTAGTCCCGGGGTTTGGTGGTGCAACTTTTTCCGACGAATGGAAGGAAGCACTATGGGCCAGATTCTTCACGGAAGCGCCCGCACGACTGAGGCGGTCCGTCGAGCGATACAGCATAGTCAAGAGAGCCTGAGGGTTTTGGCGCAGCGTCACGGGATCAATCAGAAGACGGTCGCCAAGTGGAAGAACCGGACCTCTGCGGTCGATCTGCCGACGGGTCCCAAGGAGCCAAGATCGACGGTCCTGTCCATTGAGGACGAAGCGATCATCGTCGCTTTTCGCCGTCATACGCTGCTGCCGTTGGACGATTGCCTCTATGCGCTCCAACCGACGATCCCGCATCTGACGCGGTCGTCACTCCATCGCTGCCTGGCGCGTCATGGCATCTCGCGGCTGCCAGAGGTCGAGGGTGACAAGCTCGCCAAGAAGCGGTTCAAGGTCTATCCGATCGGCTATCTCCATATCGATATCGCCGAGGTCCAGACCGCCGAAGGCAAGCTCTACCTCTATGTCGCCATTGATCGTACGAGCAAATTCACCGTCGTGCAGTTGGTCAAGAAGACCGGACGAACCTCGGCGTCGGCCTTCCTGGAACGGGTGATCGAGGCGTTTCCCTACAAGATCCACACCGTCCTGACCGACAACGGCATCCAGTTCACCTTCCCGCCGCGCTACGCCGATGGTCCAACCGCTCGCTACATGACGCACATGTTCGACATGCGCTGCCGCGAGAACGGCATCGAGCACCGACTTACAAAGGTGAAGCATCCCTGGACCAACGGGCAGGTCGAACGGATGAACCGGACCATCAAGGAAGCCACAGTCAAACGCTACCACTACGACAGCCACCAGCAGCTCGACGCTCACCTGTCGGTCTTCGTCGACGCCTACAACTACGGGCGACGCCTGAAGACCCTGAAGGGCCTGACCCCCTACGAGTTCATCTGCAAAATGTGGACAAAAGAGCCCGAACGATTCAGGCTCAATCCAATCCACCAAACCCCGGGACTAAACATATAGGTCGTGTCCAGGCGGACCGTGGACAGCGAGCCAGCCCCTTGCGGGCCGTCACCGGCATAGGCGAGCAGGCCCGAGTCGAGCACGCCCCAGGGCGAGAAGGCCCGCATGTCGAACTGGCCGGCGCCGACGGTTTCGTCCCCCGTGAAGGTGCCGGTGATGTCGTAGTCGACGGTGGCGCCGAGGCCGCTTTCGACCGGGACGGCGCTGCCCGAACCGGGGTTGGCGCGCAGCAGGGCGGGGCGCAGCAGGGTATCGGGCGCGGTCACATACAGCGTCTGGGTCGCCTGGTTCAGCCGCACGCTCATGCCGGGGATGTCGGCGAGGGCGATGCGTCCGTCGCGCCCCGGATGAACCGAGGCAGGGATGCGGAAGCCGAGCGCCTTCAACTCCCGTGGCCGCGCGCGCAGGGCATGACCGTGAAGGTCGAACTGGCCGAGTTTGCCGGACGGGTATGCGTTGACCACGACCGCGAGCAGCAATGTCTCGTCGTCGGACGCGGCGGCCCGGTGCGGCCGGGCGGCCAGGGACGCGATGGTCAGGGACGCGATGGCCATGGCCACGGCGGCGAACCGCGCCATGCGCCGGCGCCGTTTCTCATGGAGCCCCGACAACCCGGACCGGCTGGCTGATTCGCCCGGTATCGGTGTTCGCGCTCAGGCGAAGCGGCGTGCCGGGCGCGGGAGGCGGCGAGGCGATATGCCAGCGCCGTGTGGCGCCGGCCAGAATATAGGGCGGGGCGTTGGTATCGACCCGCCAGACATGGCCATCGGGGCCGGACAAGGCGATGTCGCGCACGACCTCGTGACTGGTGCCGGCATTGGTGGCGACCAGATACCCCCGGCCGGCCGAATCCTCGACCCGCCATCGCACCAGTGGAGCGACGCGGGTCGCCGGTTCGGCGAAAATCGGGATCGAGAACCGGAGCATGATGCGCACCACGCCGGGCGCGGCTGGCGGCGGAAGCTGGTCGATCAGGATTCGATAGCTGGCCTCGCTGCCCTCGGGCGGGCGGCGCAGCGCCAGCCGGACGATCTGGGTCGCCCCCGGAGCGATGGTGCCGAGCGGCGGGCTTTCCAGCAGGGTATCGGTCGGGGTGAGCCGGGCGGGGCCGTTTCCGGACTGGCTCCAGTCGAAGGCGCGGACCTGGAACGAGGTGGGGGCGTTACCGCGATTGATGATCCGCAGCGAGGTCGCCATCTGGCCCGGCGCCATCTGGATGGTCACCGGGTCGATGGTCAGCGAGCCGGCGGCCCGGGCCGGCTGACCGGCGCCGAGAGCGAGGCAGAGCGCGCCGGCCAGAGCGATCGCGCAACGGCGGAGGGCCGTCCGCCTGTGCGGCCGCACGGACATCGGCGGTCAGTAGGAGACGGTGACGGTGATGGTGTCGCTGTAGGCGCCGGGGGTTACATACTGGCCGGCGGGAACCTGCCCGTAGACGGTCAGATCCTGCACCGCACCGGTGCCGGTGCCGGCCACGGTGTCGGTTCCGACCGTCTGACCCCAGTTCTTGGTGTAGGCGCTGTCCTGATACAACCCGTAGCCCAGAAGGGACGTGCTGGGCCCGGTCATCTTGCGGGTGGTCACCGTCGCGCCGGTCGCCGTGCCGGCATTCAGGCCGACATTGTAGGGCGTCGTGTCGGTGCAGGTGACCGAGACGGTAGAGGAGGCATCGTCGACCACGCCGGTATAGGTGCCGAAGGCCAGATTGGTCGCGGTAACGGTGCAGGTGGCCTGAACCGTCGCGGTGACCGCGAATGTGGTGGTGGCGGTGGCGGCCCGGGCGGACGTGAGCGGGATGCCGCATATCAGCGCGGCTGCCGCCGCCACACCGGCGATTCCGGTTTTCGAGATGTTTTGCGCCATCGCGAGCCTCCTTATTTGTTTTATTTCTCATTAATACAATAGAAGAATTGTTCCTGTTTCAATGCGATGATAACAATTTTGGGATGATTGAGTCGAGACATTCATGCCCGTGAAGGCTGAATTTTTTGAAAATCGTGATATCGGAGGTTGCGGCGATGCGAAGTCGGCAGTGAGAAAACGCGCCTACCGGTCCTGATCGAAATAATCGGGCATGGCGGCCATCAGGCGCGGCAGGGAGATCAGAAGTTCGGAGAGGTGAAGGCGCATCACCGCCTCGGCCTCATCCGGGTCGCGCGCCTCGATCGCGCCGACCACGGCCTCGTGCTGTTCGAGCAGGCGGGCGGTGGGGGTTGCGTCCGGCATACTGAGATAGCGCACCCGGTCCATCTGCTGTTTGACGTTGTGGAGGGTGCGCCAGACATCCTCATGCCCGGTGGCCGAGGCGATGGCGCGGTGCAGGGCGTCGTCGAGCGCGAGGAAAGCCGCGTGATCGGCCTCGCGCACGCTGGTTCGCTGGTCGGCGATCAGCGAGCGCATCCGCGTGATGGCGGCGGCATCGGCGCGGGACGCGGCTTCGCGCGCGAGGGCGCATTCCACCGAGACCCGAAGGAAGCGCGCGCTTTCCGCCCGGGCGACCGAAATTTTCGTCACCACCGTGCCGCGCTGGGGCAGAACCTGGACCAACCCGGCTTCCGACAGGCGGATCAGCGCCTCGCGCACCGGCTGGCGGCTGACCCCGAGCTGGGCGGCGAGGTCGTTTTCCGACAGGCGCTCGCCGGGGCGCATCACGTTGGTGATGATCCGTTCCTCGATGATCCGGCGCACCCGCAGCCCGACCGGGCCGGGTGCCTCGGGGTCGAGCCCGGTCAGGGATGTCTTCGCTTCCGGGGCAATGATTTGTGATGGCATGATTGGACCCTTGACCGTTCGGCGGCGTCATGAATAACTAGCCGACTAGTATGGTGATGACAAGGATCGTCGATCGACATGGAACGGATCTGAATGCAACAGACGTGGCGCTGGTTCGGACCTGAGGATGCGATCACGCTGGGCGAGATTGCCCAGACCGGCGCGGAGGGGATCGTCACCGCGCTGCACGGCATTCCCTATGGCGAGGTCTGGACCGAGGCGGCGATCGCCGAGCGGCAGGCGCTGATCGCAAGCGCGCCGGGCGGGCTGCGCTGGAGCGTGGTCGAAAGCCTGCCGGTGCATGAGGCCATCAAGCGTGGCGAGGGACGGCTCGACACGCTGTTCGGTGCGTGGCGCGATTCGCTCGCCAATCTGGCGCGACGGGGCATCGGGACGGTGTGCTACAATTTTATGCCGATCCTCGACTGGACCCGGACCGAACTGCGCGCGCCGCTTGCCAGTGGCGGCACCGCGCTGCGGTTCAACGCGCACCAGATCGCCGCGTTCGACTGCTTCATGCTGGAGCGGCACGGCGCGGAGGCGGAGTATGCGCCGGCGCTGCTCGCCCGTGCGCGCGCCTGGTTCGATGCGAGCGACGCGGCCGCGCGGGACACGCTGCTTTCAAGCATCATGGCCGGGCTGCCCGGCGCCTATGACCGCTACGACATTCCCGGCCTCAACCGGATACTCGCGGGCTACGCCGGCATCGGCCGCGACGCGCTGCGCGCCAATCTCGCGCGGTTTCTGCGCGAGGTGGTGCCGGCGGCGGTGGAACTCGGCGTCCGGCTGTGCATTCACCCCGACGATCCGCCGCAGCCGATGTTCGGGTTGGCCCGCATCGTATCGTCCGAAGACGATATCGGGTTCATTCTGGATGCGGTGGAGCATCCGGCGAACGGGCTGACGCTTTGCACCGGCTCGCTCGGCGCGGGCGCGGGAAACGACGTGCCGGCGATCGCGCGGCGGTTCGCGAGGCGGGTATGGTTCGCGCATCTGCGCAACGTGACCCGCGAGGCGGACGGATCGTTCATGGAATCCGCCCATCTCGACGGCGATGTGAGGATGATCGAGGTGATCCGCATCCTGCTCGGCGAGGAAGCACGGCGGCGCGCGGCCGGCGTGGCGGACTGGCGGATTCCGATGCGCGCCGATCACGGCCATGCGCTGCTCGACGATGCCGGGCGGGGCAGCCATCCTGGTTATCCGCTGATCGGGCGGCTGCGCGGGTTGGCCGAGCTGCGCGGCGCGATGCGCGCGCTGGAGGACGCGGCATGAGCGGGGAGGTTTCCGCGCCGCCGGTGCCGGTGCCGGTTCTGGAAGTTGCCGGCGTTTCCAAATCCTATGGCCATATCCGGGCGCTGACCGATGTCAGCCTCGCGATCCGCCCCGGCGAGGTGGTCGGGCTGGTCGGCGATAACGGCGCGGGGAAATCGACGCTGGTCAATATCATCGCCGGCGCGCTCCGGCCGAGTTCGGGGACGCTCAGGGTCGAGGGGCGCGATGTCGCCTTTGCCTCGGCGCTCGATGCGCGCACTGCCGGAATCGAGGCGGTGTATCAGGATCTGGCGCTGGCGCTGGATCTCGACATCTGGGCGAACATCTTTCTCGGGCGCGAGGCGCTGCGCCCCGGCCTGCCCGGCTGGTTCGGCTGGCTCGACAAGAAGGCGATGCAGCGCCGTGCCGCCGACGAGCTGGGCCGCACCGCGATCCGCATCGGGTCGATCCGCACGCGGTGCCGCGCGCTGTCCGGCGGGCAGCGGCAGGCGGTCGCGGTAGCGCGCGGGCTGATCTGGGGCTCGCGGCTTTTGTTGATGGACGAGCCGACGGCGGCGCTCGGCGTCGAGCAGCAGGCGAAGGTCGGCCAGTTGATCGAGTCGGTGCGCGCGCGCGGGATTCCGGTGATTCTGGTCAGCCATAACATGCCGCAGGTTCATGAGTTGTGCGACCGCATCGTGGTTCTGTTCCAGGGCCGCAAGATCGCCGACCGGAAGGCGGCCGAGATGACCATCGCCGATACCATCGCCTGTATTACCGGTGCT
>DASVGZ010000163.1:0-8961 GCA_036379275.1 Acidiphilium sp.
GATCGCCCGATACGGTTTGAACACCGGCGCCGACCCGCAGACCTACGGTATCGGCATCAAGGAACTCTGGGAGGTTCCGGCCGAAAACCATAAACCCGGCCTGGTGATGCACAGCATCGGCTGGCCGCTCGACACGAAAACCTATGGCGGCTCGTTCCTCTACCATCTCGGCGGCAATCTGATGGCCTATGGCGTCGTTGTCGGCCTCGACTACGAAAATCCGTATCTCTCGCCGTTCGAGGAGATGCAGCGGCTCAAGACCCACCCGATGATGAAGCCGTATTTCGAGGGTGCAAAACGCATCGCCTATGGCGCGCGTGCCCTGAACGAGGGCGGGTTCCAGTCGATCCCCAAACTGGCCTTCCCCGGCGGCGTTCTGGTCGGCTGCGAGGCAGGATTTCTCAACGTGCCGAAGATCAAGGGCACTCACACCGCGATGAAATCCGGAATGCTCGCCGCCGAGGCGATCGCCGGGGCGCTGGCGGGCGAAAAACCCGCGACGCTCGACGCCTTCCCGGAAAAGGTGCGCGCGAGCTGGCTCTGGCCGGAACTGGAAAGCGTGCGCAATATCCGGCCCGGCTTCGCGAAATTCGGCATGTGGGGCGGGCTGATGAACGCTGCGTTCGAGGCTTATGTCACGCGCGGCAAATCGCCCTGGACGCTGCGCAATCACGCCGATAACCTGACGTTAAAGAAGGCGAGCGCGGCGACGCCGATTGCCTATCCGAAACCGGATAACACGATCACCTTCGACCGACTCTCCTCGGTGTTCATCTCGAACACCAATCACGAGGAAAACCAGCCCGCCCATCTCGTCCTGCGCGATCCTTCGGTCGCGATCTCGGTGAACTGGGCCGAATACCGCAGCCCGGAGACGCGCTACTGCCCGGCCGGCGTCTACGAGATCGTCGGCGCCGACGAAGGCGATCCGAAGCTGCAAATCAACGCGCAGAACTGCGTCCACTGCAAGACCTGCGACATCAAGGATCCGACCCAGAACATCGACTGGACGGTGCCGGAAGGCGCGGGCGGGCCAACCTATCCGGGCGGGATGTGAAACCGGTGGCAACGCGCATCGGTATCGCCGGCATCACCGGGCGGATGGGCAGGCTGCTTGCCGAGGCGGTTCCGGCCTCCGGCGCGGTTCTTTCCGGCGGCATCGGGCGCGCTGGCGATCTCGCCTCCCTTTCCGGCGAATCCGATGTCGTCATCGACTTCACCGTGGCCGGAGCGGTCGCGCGCCATGCCGGGGTTCTCGCCGATTCCGGCACGCCCTGGGTGCTCGGCACCACCGGCCTTTCCGTCGATGACGAGGCGGCGGTGAACGCGGCCAGCGCGATCATTCCGGTGTTCTCGGCGGCCAATTTCGCGCCGGGGGTCAATCTCGTGCTCGCGCTTGCCGAACGTCTCGGGGCCGTCCTGTCCGCCGATTCGCACGATGCCGAAATCCTGGAAATGCACCATCGCCAGAAGGTCGATGCGCCTTCCGGCACCGCGATCGCTCTCGGCCGCGCCATCGCACAGGGCAGGGGGGTCGACCTCGATACCGTGATGGAATCGGGCCGCCATGGTGCGACCGGTGCGCGCAAGCCTGGCGCGATCGGATTCGCGGCATTGCGCGGCGGGCAGATCGTTGGCAGCCACAGCGCGATCTTCACCGCCGCCACCGAGCAGATCACCCTCACTCATCATGCGCTCGACCGCCGGATTTTCGCCGATGGCGCGGTCCGTGCCGCGCTCTGGCTCGTTGGCCGCCCTGCCGGCCGCTACGGCATGAGAGACCTGCTCGGCCTGTAACCCGGCGGAAACTTGACCCTCGATCCGGTTTCCGCCATTCCGCCATGGCTCGGGCATGAGGCCGGGGCGCTGTCCCGGCTTGGGGCCATCACTCGCGACAAGAGGAGAAATCCATGCGCGATAGAGGCGAGTTCCTGTTTACCTCGGAATCGGTCTCCGAGGGTCATCCCGACAAGGTTGCCGACCGGATTTCCGACACCGTTCTCGACGCCTATCTTGCGGCGGACCCCTATGCGCGGGTCGCCTGCGAAACCCTGGTGACCACCAATCACATCGTGCTTGCGGGCGAAACCCGCGGCCCTGCGACCATTACACCGGAATATCTCGCGCATCTCGCTCGGCTCGCGGTGCATGACATCGGCTACGATCAGGCCGGTTTCTCATGGCGTGACGCGAAGATCGATGTTCTGCTCCACGCCCAGTCCGAGGATATCGCGGCCGGCGTCGATGCCGCCGGCAACAAGGACGAGGGTGCCGGAGACCAGGGCATCATGTTCGGCTATGCCTGCGCCGAGACCGAAGCCCTGATGCCTGCGCCGATCCATTATGCCCATCTGATCCTGCGCCGGATTTCCGAACTGCGGAAAATCGGCGACGCACATGTCGAAGGCCTGCTGCCGGACGCGAAAAGCCAGGTGACTCTGCGTTATGTCGACGGCAAGCCGGTCGGCGCGACCTCGATCGTGGTCTCGACCCAGCATGTCGAGGGTATGTCGCAGGGCGCAATCAAGGAACTGCTCCGGCCCCTGATCGCCGAACTTCTGCCCGAAGGCTGGATGTGCCCGGACAAGGAATTGTACGTCAACCCGACTGGCAATTTCGTCATCGGCGGACCGGACGGCGATTGCGGGCTGACCGGACGGAAGATCATCGTCGACACCTATGGCGGTTCGGCTCCGCATGGCGGCGGCGCCTTCTCCGGCAAGGATCCGACCAAGGTGGACCGCTCGGCCGCCTATGCCTGCCGCTATCTCGCGAAGAACGTGGTCGCCGCCGGTCTCGCCGATCGCTGCACCATCCAGGTCAGCTACGCGATCGGCATTTCCCACCCGCTCTCGGTCTATGTCGACCTCAACGGCTCCGGCCACGATGTCGATCCGGCGAAACTGGAACGCACCCTGCGCGAACTGGTCAACCTCTCGCCGCGCGGCATCCGCGAGCACCTTCACCTGAACCGGCCGATCTACGTTCCGACCACCGCCTACGGCCATTTCGGCCGCGAGCACGATGCCGATCTCGGCACCTTCACCTGGGAAAAGACCGATCTGGTCCCGGCGCTGAAGGCCGCGTTCGGCCGCTGACGTTCAGGCATACCGCTTGGACGGCAAGCTGAAGCCGCCGCCCGACCGGCTCTACGGCCGGGCGCGCGGTCATGCCTTGCGGGCGCGGCAGGCGCATCTGATCGAGCACCTGCTGCCTCGCCTGCGTTGGCCCGACCAGGCTTTCGACATATCCCCGCGTGAGGTCTGGCTCGAAATCGGCGCCGGCGGGTTCGAACATGCGCAAACAATCGCCTCAGCCAATCCCGATATCGGACTGATCGCCTGCGAGGTGTTCGAAAACGGCATCGCCTCACTGCTCTCGCGTCTCGCACCCACCGATCCCGAAACCACGATCCCGCCCAACCTGCGGGTCTACGACGACGATGCGCGGCACCTGATCCGCACTCTGCCAGACCACTCGATCGGCCGGTTGTTCCTGATGTTTCCCGATCCCTGGCCGAAATCGCGCCATGCCAAGCGCCGCTTCGTCCACCCGGACATGCTGGCCGAGGTCGCGCGCATTCTCATCCCCGGCGGCGAATGGCGGATCGCGAGCGACGACCCGACCTATCAGGGCTGGGTCGATCAGGTCTTCGCGGATCAGAACCGGTTTCTGCTCCGTTCACGAGAAACCGCCCGTCCGGCTGACTGGCCGCCGACCCGCTATGAGGCCAAGGCCCTCAAGGCCGGCCGCCACCCGGTCTACTGGAAGTTTTCGATAGCCTGATCGTCCGTCAGGGCTTCTTTTCGATCTTCAGTTCCGATTTGATCCCGACCTCGAATTTTTGACGAAATCGGGGAGCGGTTTCCGTGTCATAAAATTTGGGGCTTCGTAATGTTGAGGAGCGAATGCGAATGCAAATAAATATCAAGTAAAACCAGAATCTTGACCAATCGTGATTGTCACGCCATTTCGGAGCGATGCGTAATTTTTCGGAACTGTCGGAACGCGAAATCCTTGCCCTGGCGATCGGCGCCGAGGAGGAGGATGGCCGCATCTATGTGGACATCGCGGAAAGCCTGCATGCCGATTATCCGGCATCCGCCAAGGTTTTCTTCGAGATGGCGGCGGAGGAGAGCGAGCATCGCCGCAGCCTGATCGACCTGTTCCAGCAGAAATTCGGCGATCATATTCCGCTGATCCGCCGTCAGGACGTGCGCGGCTTCCTGAACCGCCGGGCGGTGTGGCAGTTGCCGAAGCCGAGCATCAGGGATGTCCGCAAGCTCGCCGAGAGCATGGAGGCGGAGACCGCGAATTTCTACCGGCTGGCGGCGAGCCGCACCTCGGATGTCGCGATCCGCAAGCTGCTCGGCGACCTTGCCGAGGCTGAGCAGGGCCATGAGCGGATCGCCGACCGGCTGACCGAGGAAAACCTGCCCGAGCCGGTGCGTAGCAGGGAGGATGCCTCGGCGCAGCGCAATTTCGTGCTCCGCTACGTCCAGCCCGGGCTGGCCGGGCTGATGGATGGCTCGGTTTCGACCCTTGCCCCGGTCTTCGCCGCGGCCTTTGCCACCGGGCGGCCCCGGGAGGCGTTCATCGTCGGGATCGCCGCCTCGCTCGGGGCGGGGATTTCGATGGCGTTCGCCGAAGCCCTGTCGGACGATGGCAGTCTGACCGGGCGCGGTTCGCCGGTGATGCGCGGCCTGATCACCGGAGCGATGACCACGCTCGGCGGACTCGGCCACACGCTGCCGTTCCTGATCCCGAATTTCTGGACCGCGATGAGCGTTGCGATCATCGTCGTGATCGTCGAACTCGCGATCATCTCGTGGATCCGGATGCGCTACATGGAAACCCCGATGGTGCAGGCGGCGCTTCAGGTTGCCCTGGGCGGCGCGATCGTCTTCGGCGTCGGGATTCTGATCGGCACCAGTTGACGTATAGGATAAGGAACGCCAGAATCGCCGCATGACCGTTCCAGCCCTTCTGAGCGACCGGCTTGCGATCCCGGCGATCGGTTCGCCGCTGTTCATCGTCTCCAACCCCAAGCTGGTGATCGCCCAGTGCACCAGCGGGATCGTCGGTTCGTTTCCGGCGCTGAACGCGCGGCCGGAGGCGATGCTGGACGAGTGGCTGGCCGAGATCACCGAGGCGCTCGCCGCCTGGGATGCGGCACATCCCGAAGCGCCCGCGGCGCCGTTCGCGGTGAACCAGATCGTGCATCGCTCGAACGCGCGGCTGGAGCACGATCTGGCGCTGTGCGTGAAATACCGGGTGCCGATGCTGATCACCTCACTCGGCGCGCGGCCCGAGGTGAACGAGGCGGCGCATTCCTACGGCGGAATCGTGATGCACGACATCATCAGCAACGCCTTCGCGCACAAGGCGATCGAGAAAGGGGCCGACGGGCTGATCGCGGTTGCCGCCGGGGCGGGCGGTCATGCCGGGGTGATCTCGCCGTTCGCGCTGATTCAGGAAATCCGGACCTGGTTCGACGGGCCGGTGGCGCTGTCGGGCGCGATCGCGACCGGGCGGGCGGTACTGGCCGCCGTGGCGATGGGCGCTGATTTCGCCTATATCGGCTCGGCCTTCATCGCGACCGAGGAGGCGAATGCGTCCGAAGCCTACAAGCAGGCGATCGTCGATGGCCGGGCGGAGGATATCGTCTACACCAACCTGTTCACCGGCGTTCATGGCAATTATCTGCGGCCGAGCGTGGTCGCCGCCGGGCTCGACCCCGATAACCTGCCGGCCAGCGAGGCCTCGGCGATGAATTTCCGCGAGGGTGCGAAGGCGAAGGCGTGGAAGGATGTCTGGGGTTCGGGTCAGGGGATCGGCGTGGTGGATGCGGTGGTGCCGGCGCGGACGCTGATCGGGCGGCTGACCGCCGAGTACCGGGCAGCGCGGGCGGCACTGGCGGCGTGATCCGATGGAATTCGCGGGGTTGTCATGACGGTTTCGATCCGGCGTTACGAAAGGCTTCCAGGCGAGCATATCCATGTGTTCGGCCAGATCGTTCTCCCGTTTTCCGGGGTCATGGAGATCGAGATCGGGTCACGCGGCGGCACGGTGGATGAAGGTCAGGGCGCGCTGATCGCCGCCGGGCAGCGCCACGTTTTCCATGCCGGGCCGGCGGACCGGTTCGTCGTCATCGACATGGACGAGGCGGCGACCGTGCCCGAGCATCGGGCTTATTTTCCGATATCGCCGGCGATCGGACATCTTCTGGGCTATGTCCGGGCACGGCAGGGCGATGCGGCAGGTCAAACCAGCCATGTTTCTCTGCCCGACTGGTTCGCACGACCGTGGACCGCCTTGCTCGACGAGGCGATTTTCGGCGTGCAGTCCAGCCAGCCGGACCCGGATGGCAGTGCAATCAACCGGGCGTTCCGGTTCATGCGGGCCAATCTCGGCAGGCGCTGCACCGTGGCGGAAATCGCGGCGGCGGCCGGGGTGGCCGAGCGGCGGCTTCACGCCCTGTTTCTCGCCCGGCTCGGTTCGACGCCCTATGACGAGCTGATGCGGCTTCGGCTCGATTTCGCCAGGGCCCTGCTGCGCTCGACCGATCTGCCGATCGCCGAGATCGCGGCGATGTCCGGCCATGCCGACCAGAGCGCCCTGACCAGACGGATGCGCGCCGTTCTGGGCGTTACTCCGGCGGCACTGCGCCGGGATGTCCTGAACTGATTTGACGGTTCGGTTTTGACGGTTCGGGGCGGTTTCGCGCCGGATCGGACAAGACGGTATCGGCCGACCGGTTTATGGGACCGCCATGACGATCCGGAATTTTCAACCGTTCAGGTCCGGCCGCGAGAAGGCAACCGCGATCGGCGGGCTGGCGATCCTGCTCTGGTCGGTGCTGGCGCCGCTGGCCGCGAGCACGCGGGGGATTCCGCCCTTCGAGACCCTCGCCGCGAGTTTCGGCGTCGCCTGCGCGGCGGGGCTGTCGGTTCTGGCGGTGCAGGGCAGGCTGGGGCGGCTGAGGCAGCCGGCCTGTGCCTGGGCGCTCGGGTTTGCCGGCATCTTCACCTATCATGCGCTGTATTTCACCGCGCTGGATCATGCGCCGCCGGCGCAGGCGAGCCTGATCTGCTATCTCTGGCCGTTATTGATCGTGGTTTTCGCGGCGTTTCTGCCGGGCGGGCGTTTGCGGTTTCGCCACGCCGCCGGAGCCGCGATGGGACTGGCCGGCACGGCGCTGATCGTTCTCGGCGGCACCGGGCTTGCCGGACATGGCACGGTTCTCGGTTATGGCTGCGCCTTCGCCGCGGCTTTCGTATGGTCCGGCTATTCGGTTGCCAACCAGAGGATCAGCACGGTGGCGAGCGAGCTGATCGCCGGGGTGTGCGGCGCGGTGGCGGTGGCGGCCCTGCTTGTGCATGTCGCGACCGAACCGACGATCGTTCCCGGGCCGGGGCAGGCATTCGCGATCGTGGCGCTGGGGATCGGGCCGGTCGGGCTCGCGTTTTTCTTCTGGGATCACGCGACCAAGCATGGCGATCTCGCCATGCTCGGCACGCTGTCCTACGCCGCGCCGCTGCTTTCGACCGCGCTGCTGATCGTGCTCGGGCAGGCACGGTTCACGGCGGCGATCGTCGGGGCCGCGGTGCTGATCGTCGGCGGCGCGGCGATTTCGGTGGGAGTCAGGCGTAGGGGTAAGGACCGCCCTTCTCCAGCGCTCGCAGCCAGGCCGGGCGGGCGTGAATCGCTGCCAGAAAGGCGTTGACCCGGGAGAAATTGCCACGCAGCGCGCCGCGCGCGTTCGCGGTTTCGACCGGGAAGCTCATCATGATGTCGGCGCCGGTGAGATCGCCGCCGGCGAACCAGGCCGATGCGGCGAGCGTGTCCTCCCAGTAGCGCACATGGGCGCCGATGTTCGGGTCGAGATAGGCGTCGCCGATCCGCCGGCGGATCATGCGCAGGACCGGGCGTACGAAAAACGGACTGTGCTTCGGCATTTCGTCGAAGATCAGCTTCATCGTGAGGAAGGGCATCGCCGATCCCTCGGCATAGTGCAGCCAGTAGGAATAGCGGCGGCGCTCGTCGGTGCCGGCGGGCGGGATCAGGCGGCCATCGCCGTATTTTTCGATGATGTATTCGACGATGGCGCCGGTCTCGGCGACGGTGACGCCATCATCGGTGATGACCGGCGATTTGCCGAGCGGATGCACGGCGCGCAGGCCGGCCGGAGCGAGCATGGTTTTCGGATCGCGGCTGTAGTGCCTGATCTCGTAGTCGAGGCCGAGTTCCTCGAGCAGCCAGAGGATGCGCTGGGAGCGGGAGGCGTTCAGGTGGTGGACGACGATCATGTCGGCACGACTTCGGAGCGGGCGGGAAGGATCATCCAGTCGGGAAGGTCGGGTTCGATCGAGACCGTATCGGCGTGCAGCGGAAGATCGAGCCCGTCGAGCCGGAGCATGGCGAGGCCGCGCGGCCCGAGGCCGGTGCGCATCTCGCCGACGGCGCGGCCCGCCGCGGTGATCGGAGTGCCGGGCGGCGGTAGATGGGCATTGCCGTTCACCGGGACGAGCCGGCGCTTGACCAGGCCGCGATAGCGGGTGCGGGCGGTGAGTTCCTGACCCATGTAGCAGCCCTTGTCCCAGTCGATGCCGTGCAACTCGCCGAAACCGGCTTCCATGAGCAGGGTTTTTTCCGGTTCCAGATCGGCATGGTCCGGTAGGCCGAGAGCGAGGCGATGAGACAAATAAGGGACGGCGTCGTGTGAGCCGGGCAGCCGGGCGTGGGCAAGAATCCGGGTGCCTGCGGCATCGAGCCTCGGGTCCTGGGCAAGGATCGCATCCGGGACGACGGCCGGATCGCCCCACGCTGCGTGGATGGCGAAATCCGCCGACCGGTCAGTGACGGTGACCTTGCTGCGCAGCCGGAAGCGGTTGAGGCGCTTGACCAGATCGGGGATCGTGTCGCGCGGGGCATCGAGCAGGAGCGAGTCTCCGTCCGCGA
>DASVGZ010000164.1:0-2715 GCA_036379275.1 Acidiphilium sp.
GGTCCAGCAGCGCCGCCACCGCCCGTTCGCCGAGCCCGGCGACCGGCTGGCGGATCGTGGTCAGCGGCGGCTCGGTCAGCGCCGCCCAGGGAATGTCGTCGAACCCGATCAGCGCCACGGAGTCCGGCACCGGGCGGCCGAGCCCGCGCAGCACGCGCAGCGCGCCGATCGCCACCACGTCGTTCGCCGCGACGACGACATCGATCCGCGGATCGGCCAGAAGCGCCGCCGCCCGCTCCGGCAGGTCGAGGGTGAACGCCACCTCCTGCTGCCAGACGATGTCGAGCCCGCCGGCATGATCGAGAAATCCGGCGCACCGATGCCGGGCGCTCTGCGATGTCGCGGGCCCGGCGAGCAGCCCGACCCGCCGGTGGCCGAGCCGGAGCGCGAGCGCCGCCACCGCGGCGCCGCCGGCATAGTGGTCGGCGCTGATGCTGTCATAGGCGGCGAGCGCCGGATTCGGTCGGTCGAGCACCACCGCCGGCCCGCCCGGCAGGCGTTTCGGCGCGGCGCCGCCGGGAATCCAGATCACGCCGTCCGACCGCTCCTCCAGCGCCGCCAGCGCCTCGGCCTCCTCGGCCGGATCGGCGCGGCTGCTCGCCAGCACCACCGCATGGCCGCGCGCCCAGGCGCTTTCGGTCACCGCCTGCGCGAGCAGCGGGAAGAACGGATTGGCGAGATCCGGCAGAAGCAGCCCGACCGCATGGTGCCGCCCGGTGCGCAGCGCCCGCGCGGACGGGCTCATCCGGTAATCGAGCGCCGCCAGCGCACGCTCCACCCGCGCCCTTGTCTCGGCGGAAACCGGCTTGCTGTCGTTCAGGACGAAGGAGACGGTCGCGGTCGAGACGCCGGCGCGTTCGGCGACATCGCGCAAGGTCGGCCCACGCGGTTTCGCCACGCCCTAACCCTCCGTCGCCCCGGCGATCGCCGCGACCACCTGGGTTCGGTCGATCTCCTTCGTGCGCCAGTGCGCGATGGTGCGGCCCCGGCGCATGACCCAGATGCTGTCGGAAATCCGCATCACCTGTTCGAGGTCGTGGCTGATCACGAGCTGGGCGATGCCCTCGCCGCGCAGCCGGCCGATCAGCGCCTCGACCGCGCCGCGCTCGCGCAGACCGAGGGCTGCGGTCGGCTCGTCCATGATCACCAGCGACGATCCCCAGCTCGCCGCCCGGCCGATCGAGATCGACTGCCGCTGCCCGCCGGACAGCCGGCGCACCTTGGCGCGCACCGGCGGCATGTTGACCAGGAGCCGTTCGAGCATCCGCTCGGTTTCGGCGATCATGCCGCCCCGGTCGAGCCAGCGGAACGGGCCGATGCCGGTCTTCATCTCCCGGTTGAGATACATGTTCTGCCAGACCGTCAGATCTTCCACCAGAGCCAGATCCTGATAGACGGTCTCGATCCCGAGCGCGCGCGCCTCGGTCGGTGAAGCGAAGCCGATCGGCTGGCCCCGGAATTCGATGGTTCCGCCATCGGGCGGATGCACCCCGGTGATGCAGCGGATCAGGGTCGATTTGCCGGCGCCGTTGTCGCCGACCAGAGCCGTCACCTCGCCGGACGGGCAGACCAGATTCGCCCCGGTCAGCGCATCGACCGCGCCGAAGGACTTGCGCAGGTCGCGGACATCGAGAATCGGAACATTGTCGCTCATCGTTGCAGCCTGCTGAGAACGGCCGCCGCGATCACCACGATGCCGACCGCCATCGGTTGATAGAATTCGGACACCTGAAGCAGGGTGAAACCGTTGAGCAGCGTGGTCAGGACCAGCGCACCGGCCACCGTGCCGAGCACCGCGGCACGCCCGCCGAACAGCGAGCTGCCGCCCAGAACCACGGCGGCGATCGAGCTGAGCAGTTCGGAGGTTTGCAGCGTGGGGTCGGAACCGCCGGTGCGCGCCACCAGCAAAATCGCCGCCAGCCCGACCAGCGCGCCATTGATGATGTAGACGGCGATCCGCATTTTATCGACCGGAATGCCCATGTTGCGTGCGGCATCGCGATTGCCGCCGGTCGCGAGCACATGAACCCCGAACGCGGTGCGGGTGAACAGCAGGTGCGCCGCGAGCGCGACCACAGCGGCGATCAGGTAGAAATAGCGGATCGGGCCGATCGAGCCGAGCGCCAGCCCCTGAAGGAACGGGCTGCTGACGCTGAAGGACTGGCCGTCGCTGACGATCAGCGCGACCCCTTCCATCACGCCGAGCATCCCGAGGGTGGCGATGAAGTCGTTGACCTTGAGCTTCGCGATGATCACCCCGTTGACGACACCGACCATAGCGCCCGCGACGATCGCGGCGATGATCGCCGGCACGGTGCCGAACCCGCCGACATAGACGAGGCCGAACGCCACCGCCGCCCAGGGCAGGTTGGCGGCGATCGACAGGTCGATTCCCGCGGTCACGATCGAGAATTGCTGGGCGGTGGAAAGCACCACCAAGATCGAGGCGGAAACCAGAAGGTCGCTGATATTGCTCCAGGTCAGGAAGAACGGCGTCAGCAGCGAAAACGCGATGCCGATCACGATCAGGCCGATCAGCGCCGCGTTGTCGCCCCAGAAGCCGGGATCGCGCAGCATGGAAACGACCCCGGCGGGCGCCCGCGAGGCCGGAGCCTCGGCGGGCAGTGCATCGTTCGTCACGGAATTACGGCGCGCCGAACGGGTCTTTGAACTTGAAGAACGGCCGCGGGAACGACTTCAGCGCCTCGCTCGCGT
>DASVGZ010000165.1:0-3642 GCA_036379275.1 Acidiphilium sp.
GTTCGTGCGCCGGCGATTGCGAAAGTTCTGACCTTTGGCGCTGATGAGATCGCCAAACTCCTTTCGATGTTGCCGGACAGCGATTTTGAGCGGCCGAGCCTTGGCTACAGTCTGATGCCGCTCTTCGGTCAGAGCGCCGAAAGCCCTCGTATTCTCTCTGCTATTCGTGACAACGACGCATTCGATCCTGCAGTTCGCCAGCGTGCGGGTTCTCTTTTCGACGGGCACCAGCGCGACCCAAATTGGTGGGACTTTTGGCGCCGAGATGCCGGGAGGCGGAGTTGACTGCGGTACTACCCCCTGTTCGGTGGTGGGCTCGTGTGATAGAAGCGTCGTGACGGTCTTTTTGAGTTCGCCGGCCTCGCTTGATTTGGGACTGTCCGAGAAAAAATCGACCAATCGTTGTCGATAGTGGCCGAAACCGCGCTGAAGCCAAGTCGCGCGAATTCTCCTTTGAAATCAAAAGCGAAAAAATTTGACGGACTAGCGGTCGGATTTAGACCGTCAGAAGAAATATTTTGCGCTGATAAATCAGCGTGTTACGATGGATTGAGAGAATCGAGTGGGAGTGACGGGCATCCGACTCGACGCCGTCACATGCAGATTCTAGGCACCGGCTATCCGGTAGGATAGAATCGTTTTTGCGCCGTCCGGTTTTACGGTCCGGATGCGCACTCGCTCACGATTTTTTGGAATTAGCCGCAGTATCTGGCGGAGAGGGTGGGATTCGAACCCACGGTACCCGTGAAGGTACAACGGTTTTCGAGACCGTCCCGATCGACCACTCCGGCACCTCTCCCGCGTCGGCGCGCCTTATAAGGGCAGGTTCCGCAACAGGCAACGGGGGATACGGACGAAACCGGCCTGCCCCGGCCCGGCGGGTCTCGATTGACAGTTCGGCCGGCCCGGCTATAAGCCTGCCATCGCCGCGATTCCCGAGGGTTTCGCGCGGTATCGTGTTGTCCGCCCGCGCGGCGTTGCAGATAGAATTGGACCTTACCGATGTTCGCAGTGATCCGCACCGGCGGAAAACAATATCGCGTCGTGCCGGACGCGGTTCTCAAGGTGGAAAAGCTCGAAGCCGAAGCGGGCAGCACCGTCACGTTCACCGATGTTCTCGCCGTCGGGGGCGAGGCCGGCATCACGCTCGGCAAGCCCAATGTCGAGGGCGCGACCGTGACCGCCACCGTCGTCGCGCAGGACCGTCTCGATACGGTCATCATTTTCAAGAAGCGCCGCCGGCAGAACAGCCGCCGCAAGAACGGCCATCGCCAGCCGGTGACCGTGCTGCGCGTGTCCGGCATCAACGCGGCCTGAGCAAGGAGAGATTCGATGGCTCACAAGAAAGCCGGCGGTTCATCGCGCAACGGGCGTGATTCCGCAGGACGCCGCCTCGGCGTCAAGAAATACGGCGACGAGCAGGTCGTTGCCGGTAATATCATTATCCGCCAGCGCGGCACCAGGGTGAAGCCGGGCGCCAATGTCGGCCTCGGGCGCGATCACACGCTCTTTGCCCTGGTCGATGGCCGGGTGAAGTTCCAGCACAAGGCCGAGGGCCGGGTGCATGTGTCGGTCGAACCGCTGCCGGCCGCAGCCGAATAGACTGGCCGGAAACCGAAAGCGGAAAGGCCGGCTCGCGCCGGCCTTTTTCGTCTGTGGCACACCATGAAATTTCTCGATCAGGCCAAGGTTTATCTGCGCTCGGGTGACGGCGGCAACGGCGTGATCGCGTTCCGGCGCGAGAAATATATCGAGTTCGGCGGTCCCGATGGCGGCAATGGCGGCCGGGGCGGCGATATCGTGTTCGAGGCGGTCGAGAACCTCAATACGCTGATCGACTTCCGCTACACCCAGCATTTTCGGGCCAGAAAGGGCGGCAATGGTGCAGGAAGGGACTGCACCGGCGCGGCTGCACCACCATTGCTGATCAAGGTGCCGATCGGGACACAAATTCTCGATGACGACCGGGAAACCCTGCTCGCCGACCTCGATACGCCGGGCAAGCGGATCGTCCTGCTCCGGGGCGGCGATGGCGGGTATGGCAACGCCATGTTCAAGACCTCGACCAATCGCGCGCCGCGCCGGGCCGATCCCGGCTGGCCGGGCGAGGAACGCTGGGTCTGGCTCCGGCTGAAACTGATCGCCGATGCCGGGCTGGTCGGGTTGCCCAATGCCGGTAAATCGACGTTTCTCTCCGCCGCTTCCGCCGCGCGACCGAAAATCGCCGACTACCCGTTCACCACACTCAATCCGCAACTCGGGGTGGTGCGCCTGTCGGTCGCCGAGGAATTCGTGCTTGCCGACATTCCCGGCCTGATCGAAGGCGCTCATGAGGGCAGCGGTCTGGGCGACCGGTTTCTTGGCCATGTCGAGCGTTGCGCCGTGCTGATTCACCTGATCGACGGCGCGGCCGGCAACGTGGTCGATGCCTGGCGCACGATCCGCGCCGAACTCGACGCCTATGGCGCCGGCCTTGCCACGAAGCCCGAACTGATCGTGCTCAACAAGACCGACGCGATGACCCCGCGCGAGATTTCCGCCCGGCGCACCGCCCTCGCCCGCGCGTCCGGCCAGACGGTGATGACGATCTCGGCGGCAGGGCGGCAGGGCGTGGATGCGGTTCTGCGGCAAGCCTTCACGATGATCGGCGAACGGCGAAAATGACCGCGCCGCGCACCCTGCCGTCTCTCGACGATGCGAAACTGCTTGTGGTGAAAATCGGCAGCGCACTCATCGTCGATCCCGGGACGGCAGCGCCGCGCACGCAATGGCTCGATGGAATCGCCGATGATATCGCCGCGCTGCATAAGCGCGGTGTCGGCGTGATCGTGGTCTCTTCGGGTGCGATCGCTCTCGCCCGGCATCAGCTTGGCCTGACCCAGAAACGCCTTCGCCTCGAAGAAAAGCAGGCGGCTGCGTCAGTCGGCCAGATCCGGCTGGCCCAGGCGTGGAGCGAGGCGCTGTCCGCGCATGGTCTGATCGCCGCACAGATGCTGCTTACCCTCGGCGACACCGAGGATCGCAGGCGCTACCTCAATGCCCGCGCCACCCTGCGCACCCTGCTCGAACTCGGCACGGTCCCGGTCATCAACGAGAACGATTCGGTCGCGACCAGCGAAATCCGGTTTGGCGACAACGACCGGCTGGCTGGACGGGTTGCCGAGATGGTGGAAGCGGACCAGCTCGTTTTGCTTTCGGACATCGACGGGCTCTACACGGCCGATCCCAAGCGCGATCCGGCAGCCCGTCATCTGCTGGCGATCGAGGCGATCACGCCGGAGATCGAGGCGATGGGCGGCGCTCCCCTGCCCGGCTACTCCTCGGGCGGAATGCGCACTAAGCTGGTTGCCGCGCGAATCGCGACCCAGGCCGGCTGTGCCATGGCGATCGCGCTCGGCCATACCGCGAATCCGCTCGCCGGCCTTCGGAATGGCGCGCGCTGCACCTGGTTTCTGCCGCAACCCGGCGGCCGTTCGGCCCGCAAGCGCTGGATCGCGGGCTCGCTGGCCCCGATGGGACGGCTGACCGTCGATGCCGGCGCCGCACGGGCGATCACGCGCGGATCGTCCCTGCTGCCGGCGGGAATTCACGGCGTCAGCGGAGACTTCGAACGTGGCGACCCGGTGGACATCGCCGGACCGG
>DASVGZ010000166.1:0-3659 GCA_036379275.1 Acidiphilium sp.
CGGCATTCGGGCTGATCTCGACAAGATCAAGGCCGACCTCGGTAGCACGGCGCTGTGCTTCCCTGGTGGTCAGAACCCCCATCATTTCGCCGTCCTGGTCGATCAATCGGACCTGCGGCACACGAATATCCTCATTGACGCGCGGCCCTTCGCGGCTTGGCGGGGTCGGCGGAGCAGGTAGTCTGGCTATGTCGCTCTCCTGTGGTGGTTGCAGAATCAGTTTTATCGGTTGGAAGCTCTAGACGATATCGGCAAGCGGAAGCAACAGAACAAGCTCCCGCCGGCTCATGATCGAGAGCCGAACGGATCGACCGGATAACGGACCGCCATCAGGGTCAATCCGTCCGGCGGCGCGGTCGGCCCGGCAGCGGAACGGTCGTGCGCCGCCAATGCCGCTGCGACCCGGGTCTCCGGCCAGCTTCCCTCGCCGACCAGTTTCAGTGTCCCTGCCATATTGCGGACCTGATGGTGCAGGAAGCTTCGAGCTGATGCCTCAATGACGACATGATCGCCGTCCCGCCTGACATCGAGCCTGTCCAGCGTTCGCAGCGGTGACAGGGCCTGACAGGCAGCGGCGCGGAAACTGGTGAAATCATGCTTCCCCAGCAGCGACTGGGCAGCGCGGTGCATGGCGGCTGCATCGAGCGGTCTTTTCACATACCATACGAATCCCGCCTCGAGTGCCGGGCGTGCCGCCCGGTTCAGGATTACATAACGGTATTCCCGACCGATCGCCGAAAATCGCGGACTCCAGTCGGCATCGGGAGGCGGAACCGCCGCGAGTACCACCACGGAATGAGGTTTCATATGAAAATTCAGCGCCTCACACACCGATCGCGCGGTCAGCTCGTCGGGTAACTCGATCCGAGCGACCTGCCCGGCGGCATGAACTCCGGCATCGGTTCGCCCTGCTACCACCACACTCGGAGGCGCGATGCCGCTGCTCAGACGGGATGCCGCCTGTTCCAGCACCTCCTGCACCGACAAACCGTTGGCCTGCCGCTGCCAGCCGACGAATCCCCTGCCGTCATACTCCAGCTTCAGAACCCACCCCGTCATCCCAGCCTGATCCCGGGCGGAACATGATGGCCGCGCAGGAACTCCGCCACAGGCAACGCCGCGCGCCCGGCACGCTGCACCACAATCGGCCGCAACGCCCCCCTGCCGCAGGCAATGGTCAGCCGGTCATCGAGCACCATCCCGGGTTCACCTTCTCCCGGAACCAGTTCGGCCGACAATATCTTCAGGGTCTCGCCATTCAGGCGGGTCTCCGTCCCGGGCCACGGTGTGAAAGCCCGAATCTTTCGCTCAATCGCCTCGGCAGGAGCCAGCCAGTCGATCAGCGCGTCGGTCCTGGTCAGTTTCGGCGCATAAGTCGCAGGTTCCTGCTGCGGTTGCGGCGCCGGAGCATCGGCGATTACGCGAAGAAGCAGCCGTGCCCCCAGTGCGGAGAGACGGTCATGCAGGGTCGCCGTGGTTTCCGAGAGGCCGATCGTCACCGATTCGGCCAGCAAGATCGGGCCGGTATCCAGCCCTTGATCCATCTGCATGATCGTGATGCCGGTTTCGGTGTCTCCGGCCAGAATCGCAGCATGAATCGGAGCCGCGCCGCGCCAGCGCGGCAGCAGACTCGCATGAATGTTGAAGCAGCCACGCTCGGGTGCGGCAAGAAACCCCGCCGGCAGGATCAGGCCGTAGGCTGCGACCACGGCGGCATCCAACTCCAGCGAGCGAAACCATGCCAGTTCATCCGCATTGCGGCGCAACCGAACCGGAGTGCGCACCTGGATGCCAAGCCGCTCCGCGGCGGCGTGAACCGCGCATCGGGTGACCTTGTGCCCTCTTCCAGCCGGTCTCGGCGGCTGACAATAGACAGCGGCGACATCATGGCCGGCATCATGCAATGCTTCGAGCGCCGGGGTGGCGAATTCCGGCGACCCCATGAACGCGAGCCTCATCAGAGTGCGCGCTTTCTGCTCTCGACCTTTTCGCGCTGCTCCTTCGCCAGCTTGCGGAGCAGCATGTTGCGCTTGAGCGCCGAGAGATGATCGACGAACAGAACTCCGTCGAGATGATCGATTTCGTGCTGAATGCAGACGGCGAGCAGCCCGTCAGCATCGATCGTGTGGCGACCACCCTCCAGATCCTCGTAGCTGGCGGTGATCCGGGCAGGCCGGGTCACATCGGCGTATTGTCCGGGCAGCGACAGACACCCCTCCTCGCGGGTCGCCAGTTCGGTGCTCGCACGGGTAACCTCCGGGTTGACCAGAACCATCGGCGCCGGCTCCCCTTCCGGCCCGAGATCGAGCACCACGAGTCGGAGCAGAACCCCGATCTGCGGCGCGGCCAGCCCGATGCCCGGCGCCTTGTACATCGCCGCAAACATGCCCGGAACGATATCCACCGCTGCCGGACGGTCCACAGGAACGAGCTTCCTTGCCCGGGCCCGCAGCCTCTTGTCGGGAACGATCAGGATCGGTGGAACATCGTCGTTCTGCGTGTCGTTACGGTCACTCATGCGTGCGATTTACCCTTGCCTTGCCGGACGATCAATCGACGCTTGCAAAATCCGGGATTTATGCCCAAATCGTAGTTATCGAAGTGCCTTATTGGGCTTCGTCCGTCTCGCTCAAAGGAGGAGGCCATGACTACACGGGTTTTCACATCGCCGCTGTTTCTGGGGTTCGACCATCTCGAACAGGTGATCGAACGCGCCGCCAAGACGTCGTCGGACGGCTATCCGCCCTACAACATCGAACAGCTCAGCACGACCAGCCTGCGCATCACCGTCGCGGTCGCCGGCTTCACCATGGACGACCTGCAAATTACCCAGGAGGACAACCAGCTTGTCATCCGTGGCCGGCAGAGCGAGGACGTTCAGGGCAGGATCTTCCTCCACCGGGGCATCGCTGCCCGACAGTTCCAGCGTGCTTTCGTTCTTGCGGAAGGAATCGAGGTCAAGGGAGCATGGCTCGATAACGGGTTGCTTCACGTCGATCTGGTGAGACCCTTACCCGAGGCAAAAATCCGCACCATCGCGATCAAGAAGGGTGCACACGCGCAAGGCGGGTTCGACCCGGCACGATCGCTGGATGGCAACATCTCCAAGACGCGGATACTCGGGGGTAATGGAGAACAGGAGTAATGACGATGAACACCAAGACACATGACGGCTCGACCGAGACGTTCCCGTTCAGGGTGTTTTTCGATCCGCACAACATGACCGAGGCACAGTTGGCCGAACTCGGCCTTGAACAGATCGCCTATGTCCGCCCGGTCATGACCCAGAATGGCCCCGCCTTCGGGGTATTCGCGGCGAACGGAACGCCGATTGCGGTTGCGAGCGACGGCAATCTGGCCCGCGCCGCGATCGTCCAGAACGAGATGGCTCCGGTTTCGGTCCACTAACCGCCGGCGGCGATGGTCAGACCTGTCGGACAGGACACGCCGGTACCGGCAAGACCGCAATAACCGTTGGGGTTCTTCGCCAGATATTGCTGATGATAGGCTTCGGCGAAGAAAAACAGCGGCGCCTGGGCAATTTCGGTGGTGATGGCACCAAATCCCGAAGCGGAAAGGCGCTTCTGATAGGTCTCACGCGAGG
Source organism: Acidiphilium sp. (assembly GCA_036379275.1). GTDB lineage: Bacteria > Pseudomonadota > Alphaproteobacteria > Acetobacterales > Acetobacteraceae > Acidiphilium. Next base: position 3,605 of record DASVGZ010000166.1, read on the forward strand.
CGAGTGCAACCAGAAGCTGTGCATCGGTGAACGTATAGATCGCAGAACGGTATTG
>DASVGZ010000167.1:0-4194 GCA_036379275.1 Acidiphilium sp.
GACCACGAACGTGGTCTTGGCCCAGCCTTTTCCGGTCAATGCCCGGCGCAACCGCTGGGTTCCTTTTGCCTCGCCACCACCGCCAGCGATGATTTCTCCGATCGGAATCAACACATCGATCAGTGCCGCTTCGAGTTCCTCGGCCGCCTCGGGAAAATCGACGCCCAGAATCGCTTCCGCATGAGACAGAAACTGGATTTCGTAACCACGTGCCTTCAAACGATCGAACATATCGGAATCGTCCGGCGCTAATCCGCGCCGATCGCGAGCGGCAACTGACGGTCGCTCGCCGAATTATGCGCATAGGTGTCCCAGTCCGGCACATATCCGTCATCTGCCTGACTGCCCCACACGGTCCACCCCGGACGAACACCGCGTGCAAACAGTTCGAGCCGTGGCGCCGGGCTGCACGCCTCGATGATGTCGTAAATCTCGTCGGGTTTGCGCGAATGCTCGCGCTTGCGCGTCGCCAGATAATTCACCTGCCGCCGCCCCGGTGCCAGCGTGCGGGCATTCTTGCCGCGCGTGCCGAACAGCAGAAGTTCGGTCACGTTGCGGAAATAAAATCCCACCCCGCGCCCGTCGCTGCCGCCATCCTTGCGGATTTTGTGCCAGACGATGTTGGATTTGTACTGAAATCCCCACGCCTCCATCACTCTGAGCCCGTCCGGCAGAAGCGCATTCGGCACCCAGAGATACAGATGCGCGGTCGGAGCCGTCACCCCACCGACCGGGAGCGCGCGGATATCATCGAGCGACATGGTGCCGTAACGCGCCAGCCTTCGATGCTCGGGAGCGACCTTGCCGGTGCGGTTGGCGAACTGCCACGGCGGATCGGCCAGAATCGTCGCGAATCGCTGCCCCTCGACGAATGCGAGAAGGTCGGCGGCGGGATCCTGGGTGAATTGTCTGGGCATTCTGCCAGCCCCTTCAATGACGGTTCCGGCGACTATGCCAAAAGCCGGACGATTCGGTCCAGTGTTCCGGGCGCGGCCCCCTGATCGCCCACGCCTTCGCGATGAAAATAATAGACATGACAAGGCTCATTATGGCGTTAAAATCACCCCTTGCCAGATCGGCGATTAAAATATTAAGCTGAATCACCAAGGAGGGTCCAATCATGAGCCAAGCCGCGTCCCGGTCCAACGAACCGCTGATCCATCACTGGATGCCGTTCACCGCCAACAAGCAGTTTCAGGAAGCCCCGCGCATCATCACCCGCGCCGAGGGCGTGCATTACTGGAACACCAAGGGCGAAAAACTGATCGACGGCGTCTCCGGCCTCTATACCACTCCGGCCGGGCATGGCCGCCGCGAAATCCGCGACGCGGTCGCCCGCCAGCTCGAAGAGCTCGACTATGCGCCCACCTTCCAGTTCGGCGCGCCGGGCTCGTTCCGCCTCGCCCACGAACTCTCGCAAATCCTGCCCGAGGGCCTCAACCGCATCTTTTTCGCCAATTCCGGGTCCGAGGCGGTGGAAACCGCTCTGAAAATCGCGATCCAGTACCACCGCGTTCGCGGCCAGGGCCAGCGCCAGCGCCTGATCGGCCGGGCGCGCGGCTATCACGGGGTGAATTTCGCCGGCTGGTCGGTCGGCGGCATGGTCAAGAACCGCGACGCCTTCGGCCTCGGCCTGCCCGGCGTCGCCCACATGCGCCACACCCACATCCCCGAAAACCGCAAGGTGATCGGCCAGGGCGAGCACGGCGGCGTCGATCTCGCGGACGACCTGCAACGCCTCGTCGACCTGCATGGCGCCGACACCATCGCCGCCTGCATCGTCGAGCCGATCTCCGGCTCGGCCGGCGTCCTTGTTCCCCCGAAAGGCTATCTCGAACGCCTGCGCGCGATCTGCGACAAGCACGGCATCCTTCTGATCTTCGACGAGGTGATCTGCGGATTCGGCCGCACCGGCCACGCTTTCGGCGCCGACGCGTTCGGGGTCACGCCGGACATCATGACCATGGCCAAGGCGCTGACCAACGGCAACATCCCGATGGCGGCGGTCGCGGTGCAGGAGAGCATCCAGAAGACCATTCTCGACGCCGCCGGCCCGGAAGCGGTGGAATTCTTCCACGGCTACACCTACTCCGCCCACCCGGTCGCCTGCGCCGCCGGTCTCGCGACCCTGAAAATCTATCGCGACGATGGCCTGTTCGAGCGCGCCGCCGCCCTCGCGCCGAAATTCCTTGAACGCATCGCGAGCCTCGCCGATATCCCGATCGTCACCGACATCCGCGGCTACGGCCTGCTCGGCGCGGTCGACCTCGCACCGGACGCCGCCGGCCCCGGCAAACGCGGCTTCGCCGTGCTGCGCCGCTGCTTCGAGGAAGGTCTGGTCACCCGGATCGGCGGTGACACGGTTGTGTTCGCGCCGCTGTTCATCACAACCGAGGATCAGCTCGACCACATGGTCTCGCTCCTGCGCGGCGTGCTAAAGACGATCTGACGATACTCACGAACAGGACGGGAATTGCGATGTACCAGGATGTGAAGCTGCATATCGGCGGCGAGTGGACCGGCGCGAAATCGGGCCGGACCATCGACGTGATCAACCCGGCGACCGAGGAGGTGATCGGCACCGTCGCTCACGCCGAGCGCGCCGATCTCGACGCCGCCGTCACCGCCGCCGAGGCCGGCTTCGCAACCTGGCGCAAGCTCTCGCCGCAGGCGCGCGCGAAAATCATGCGCAAGGCCGCCAACCTGATCCGCGAACGGGCCGACACCATCGCCCGGATCATGACCATGGAGCAGGGCAAGCCGCTGCCCGAGGCCAAGGGTGAAACCCTTCTCGCCGGCGACGTGATCGACTGGTTCGCCGAGGAAGCGCCGCGCGCCTACGGCCGGGTGATCCCCGCCCGTGCCGACGGGGTCTACCAGCTCGTGGTCAAGGAGCCGGTCGGCATCGTCGCCGCCTTCACCCCGTGGAACTTCCCGCTCAACCAGGCGGTGCGCAAGGTCTCGGCAGCACTCGCCGCCGGCTGCGCGGTGATCCTGAAAGGCCCGGAGGAAACCCCCGCCTCCTGCGCCGAACTGGTCCGCGCCTTCGCCGATGCCGGGGTTCCGGCCGGCGTGGTCAACCTCGTCTACGGCGTGCCGGCGGAAATCTCCGAATACCTGATCCCGCACCGCGCGATCCGTAAAATCTCCTTCACCGGCTCGACCGCTGTGGGCAAGCACCTCGCCTCGCTCGCCGGCAAGCACATGAAGCGCGCCACCATGGAGCTCGGCGGCCACGCCCCGGCGATCGTCTTCGAAGACGCCGATCTCGATGCCGCCGCGAAAATCCTCACCGCCAACAAGTTCCGCAACGCCGGTCAGGTCTGCGTCGCCCCCACCCGCTTCCTTGTCCACGAAGCGGTCTACGACGGGTTCATGGAACGCTTCCTCGGCGCCGTGAACAAGATCAAGGTCGGCAACGGGCTCGAGGCCGGCACCACCATGGGCCCGCTCGCGAACGAGCGCCGCATCCCGGCGATCGAGGGCTTCATCGCCGACGCGAAGCAGAACGGCGCGAAACTCGCCGCCGGCGGCGAGCGGATCGGCAACAAGGGCTATTTCTTCCAACCGACGGTGATGACCGACGTTCCGGTCACCGCCCGCGCGATGAACGAGGAACCGTTCGGCCCGCTCGCCCTGGTCAACCGGTTCTCCACCTTCGACGAGGCGGTCGCCGAGGCCAACCGGCTCGACTACGGCCTCGCCGCCTACGCCTATACCCGCTCGACCAAAACCGTTACCGCGCTCGGCCACCGGATCGAATCCGGCATGGTCTCGATCAACCATCACGGCATCGCCCTGCCGGAAACCCCGTTCGGCGGGGTGAAGGACAGCGGCTATGGCTGGGAGGGCGGCGCCGAGGCGATCGACGCCTACCTCGCGACCAAGTTCGTCACCCAGGCGTCGTAAGCGGCGCCTCGTGACCGACCCGACCCTCGCCGGCAAAACGGCGATCGTCACCGGCGGCGCAAGCGGCATCGGCCGCGCGATCGCCGCCAGCCTCGCGGTTGCGGGAGCGTCCGTCATCATCTGCGGGCGCGACGCGGCAAAACTCGCCACGGCCGCACAGAAAATCGGCAGCGACCGGATTTTTCCCGTCACCGCCGACATCACCCGCGAGGCCGATGTCGATACCCTGTTCGCCGGAGCAAAAACCCGCTTCGGCGACCGGCTCGACATTCTGGTCAACAACGC
>DASVGZ010000168.1:0-4673 GCA_036379275.1 Acidiphilium sp.
TATCGCCGTGGCAATGCGTGGCGAGATGGCGCAGCGTGGCGCTCATCGCGCGCAGCGCGTCGGCCTTCGCCTCAAGCGCCGCGATCTGCGCGAGGGCGATCGCCTTCACATCGGCTGAGGGGCGGTTGCGGTCACGCCAAAGGGCGAGCAGCGCCGCGATTTCGGCAATCGGGAAGCCGAGTTCACGGGCGCGGTGGATGAAACCGAGTTCATGGACCAGCCGGGCATCGTAGAACCGGTAATTGTTCTCGGCCCGGGCGGGCGGCGCGATCAGCCCGATCGATTCGTAGTGCCGGATCATTTTCGCGGAAACGCCGCTCCGCGCGGCGGCCTCGCGGATGGTGACCACGCCGGTCATGACGCCTGTCCCTTCCAGCGCCGCAGCAGCAGCGCATTGCCGAGCACCGAGATCGAGGAAGCGGCCATCGCGGCACCCGAGACCATCGGGCTGAGCAGGCCGAATGCCGCGAGCGGAATCCCGACCACGTTGTAGATGAACGCCCAGAACAGCCCCTGCCACAAGGTCCGCCGCACCGTGCGGGCAAGCGCCAGCGCATCGGCGACGAGGCGCGGATCGTCGCGCAGAAGGACGACCGGTGCCGCATCCAGCGCGGTATCGACCCCGCTGCCGATGGCGATACCGAGATCGGCCTCGGCCAGCGCCGCCGCATCGTTGATCCCGTCGCCGACCATCGCGACAACGCGGCCACGATCGCGCAGGGCCTTGATCTCGGCGCGTTTGCGGACCGGGTCGGCCCCTGCGATCACCGCATCGAAGCCGATCTCGTGGCCCAGCGCATCCGCGGCACCCTGATTGTCGCCGGTCAGAAGCAGGATTTCGCAGCCGAGCGCCCGCACCGCCGCAACGGCATCGCGCGCGTGAGACCGCACCGTATCGGCGAAGGCGAAACCGCCGAGCAATTCGCCATCCTCGCGCAACAGGAACGACATCGTCACGCCCTCACGCCCGATTTCGGCAATGAGCGCCGCCAGCGCCGCGCGGTCGGCACCGGCTTCTTCGGCGAGGCGCTGATTGCCGAGGAGCAACGCCTCACCATCGGCCACGCCGCGTACGCCGCGCCCGGCGATGACCGAAACCTGACTGGCGGGTTCCGCCTGGGACTCCGCATTTCGCAGGGCGCGGGCAAGCGGATGGGTTCCGGAGGCCGACAGTGCGGAGGCCAGCGCGCGAAGCCGGGATTCGCCGATTCCCGGTGCCGGAATCACCGCCACAAGTTCGGGCCGGCCCTCGGTCAGCGTGCCGGTCTTGTCGAACACCACGGTATCGACGCGATGCGCCACCTCCAGAACCACGGCGTCACGGATCAGGATGCCGTGCCGCGCCGCGACCCCGGTGCCGGTGACGATCGCCGCCGGAGTGGCGAGGCCGAGCGCGCAGGGGCAGGCGATCACCAGAACGGAAACCGCGGCGATCACCGCGGCCGAAACCGTCGCCCCCACCAGCAGCCAACCGGCCAGCGTGATTGCCGCGATCAGCAGGATGACCGGAACGAACCAGGCGGAGATGCGATCGGCAAGGCGCTGGATCGGCGGTTTCGACGCCTGGGCATCCTCGATCAGCCGGGCCATCCGGTCGATCATCGATTGCCCGGGAGCCGCGATCACGGTCAGGCGCAGCGCGGTGTCCTGTGCCAGAGCGCCGGCCATCACGGTCGCACCGGCTTCGCGCAACACCGGCAGCGCCTCGCCGGTGATGTGCTGTTCGTCGAACAGGCCGGCGCCACCGTTGACCCGCGCATCGGCCGGAACCCGTTCGCCGGGGCGGACCTCGATGATATCGCCGGGCGAAAGCGCTGCAACCGGGATATCGGCAATACCCGCGCCGGCGACCCGGTGCGCGATTTCGGGCCGTAGTGCTGTGAGTGCGCCGACCGAACGGGCGGCACTGCGCTTGGCCCGGTGTTCCAGATATTTGCCGAGGCGGATCAGCGTGATCACCACGGCGGAGGCCTCGAAATAGAGCGGGCCGGCATGAATCGCGAAATCGTAGACCGACAGCCCGTAAGCGGCCGAGGTGCCGAGCGCCACCAGAAGGTCCATCGAGCCGGTGCCGGAGCGCACGCTGTGCCAGCCCGAGGCGTAGAAGCGCAGGCCGGGTCCGAACTGGACGATGCTCGCAAGGACCAGCATCAGCCATGCGGGAATCGCGAGGGTATGGGCGCTGATCATCGGCAGAATCAGGGGGGCGGATGCGAGTGCCGCGACGATCAGCATCACCACGTCGCGCGAGATACCCGGCGTCGGAGCAGGCGGTTCGGCGGCGGCACGGCGATGCGCGCCGTAGCCGGCCTTCGCTACGGCGGCGATCAGGGCGGCATCCTCGACGCGGCCGGCGGTTTCGATCCGCGCGGATTCGGTCGCGAGATTGACCGCGACAGCCGTGACGCCATCGACCTTTTTGAGGGTCTTTTCGACGCGCGAGACGCAACTCGCGCAATACATCCCCTCGATGGCGAGATCGTGGATGACGGCCGGGAGATGGGGAACAATGGTACTTTCGGGCATGGGATGGTCTCCTGTCCCGCTGTCATATAAGTTTCCAACCGTTGGAAGGTCAAGCTTGACCTTGCCATGGCCGGAACCTTTATGGATCAGACACGATCGAGATCATCATCAGGAGAACAGTATCATGACGCGTTTCAAGGTTCCGGACATGGAGTGCAACGCCTGCCTTTCCGCCATTACCCGGGCGGTTCACGAGGTCGATGCGAAGGCCGATATCACCGCCGATTTCGCGGGCCACGAAGTCGCCATCACCTCGACCGCGGAGCAGCAGGCGCTGCGGACCGCGATCGAGGCGGCGGGATTTACCGTCGGCTGACGGTCATTCCGCGGGCTGTTCCTGGCCCTGTTCCAGTTCCAGTTCCTTGTGCTGCTGGGCGACGACCATGTAGACCGCCGGCAGCACGAACAGGGTGAACAGCGTGCCGATCGCAAGCCCTGTCGCGATCACCATGCCCATGTTGAAGCGCGCGGCGGCGCCGGCGCCGGAGGCGAAGATCAGCGGCGCCACGCCGAGAACCATCGCCGCCGTGGTCATCAGGATCGGCCGCAGCCGGATGCTGACGGCGTGTTCGATCGCCTGCCGTTTGGTCATCCCCGCGAGCTGGGCTTCCTTCGCCACCTCGACGATCAGGATGCCGTGCTTGCTGATCAGGCCCATCAGGGTAACGAGACCGACCTCGGTATAGATATTGAGGCTGAGCCCGCCGAAGCCGAGATAGATGAAGATCATCGCTCCGGCGATCGACATCGGCACCGAGACCAGGATGATCAGCGGGTCGCGGAACGAGTTGAACAGGGCCGAAAGGGCAAGGAAGATCACGATCACCGCGAAGCCGAAGGTCGCGAGGAAGCCGCTGCTCTCCTGGATGTACTGGCGCATCGGCCCGCCGTAATCGATTTCGTAGTCGGCCGGCAGGACTTTCTTCGCGATCTGGTTGAGAACCTTGACCGCCTCGCCGGTCGAGACGCCGGGAGCCGCGACGCCCTCGATCGTCGCCGAGTTCAGTTGCTGGAAGTGATTGACCGATTCCGGGATCACCTCGTTGCTGATTTTCGCGACCGAACCGAGCGGGATCGGCACGCCGTTGATCGAGGCGATCGGGTAGTCGAGCAACTGCGCGACATTCAGCCGGCTCGCCTGGGTGACCTGGGGGATCACCTTGTAGGAGCGGTTGTCGAGGCTGAAATAGTTCACGTAGAGCCCGCCGAGCGCCTGCGACAGCGCGGCGCCGACCTGGCTCATGGTCAGGCCGAGATTGGCCGCCTTCGCCCGGTCGATCACCACCGTGGACTGCGGCTGGTCGATCTTGAGATCGCTTTGCAGGAAGATGAATTTTCCGGACTTCAGCGCATCGCCGAGAACCTGTTCGGCGACGCCGTTCAGGGCCCCGAACGAATTGGTGGTCTTCAGCACGAACTGCACCGGCAGCCCCTGCGAGCCCGGCAGCGAGGGCGGCTGGAACACGACCACCTGGGCTCCGGCGACATTCTTGTTGAGTTCTTGCTGAAGCTCGTTCTGCAGGGCGGTCGCCGAGGTCGTGCGCTGATCCCACGGTTTGAGCGTGGCGCCGGCGATATCGGTTCCGGGCACGATGATCTGGAACGTGTGGTCGACGGCCTTGTGAGACATCATCAACTTGTTGGTTTCCTGGGCCCAGACGACCTTCTGTTCGAGGGTCGCGTTGGGCGCGGGAGTCGATGAGGTGATGACCACGCCCTGGTCTTCCTGCGGTGCCAGTTCGCTTTTCGACCCCATGGCGAGGAAGTAGATGCTGCCGAGCACGATCGCGCCGAAAATCAGCGTGACCGGGATGGTGGCAAGGCTGCCGCGCAGGATCCGCATGTAGGTCCGGTGAACCTGATCGAACCGGCGTTCGATGAAATGCACGATCCTGGCTTCCAGTGTCGTCGAGTCGGGCGGAATATAGTGCAGCACCCGCGAGGACATCATCGGCGACAGGGTGAGCGCCAGGATCGCCGAGATCACCACCGTGGCGACAAGGGTGAACGCAAACTCGGTGAACAGCGCGCCGGTCAGGCCGGACTGAAAGCCGATCGGCACATAGACGGCGGCGAGCACCACCGCCATCGCGATGATCGGGCTGGCGAGTTCGCCCGCCGCGTTGATCGCGGCCTGCATTTTCGGT
>DASVGZ010000169.1:0-8061 GCA_036379275.1 Acidiphilium sp.
CGGCGCAGCAGCCGCACCAGAACGTCGAACACGACGACCGGCCGAGCATTGCCGATATGCACGTGATCGTAGACCGTCGGGCCGCACAGATAGAGCCTCACATGGCCGGGATCGATCGGCGCGAACACCTCGCGCCGCCGCGTTTTCGTATTGTGGAGCCTGATTTCGACCATGGCCGCGATTTCCCCCGCGCGCATCCCAGTGTCAACCGTACGGAATTGACAGGACCAAACCGGTCCTGTATCCATCTCGCCATTAAATGCGAATAATTCTTATTTGCATTTGCTGCCCGCATTCATCGCCGGAGATCATCGTGTCGCAAAGCGTAGCCCGATCCAGAAAACGCTCGACACATCTGACCTTTCTCGCCGTTCTCGGCCCCGGTCTCGTCGTCATGCTGGCCGATACCGAAGTCGGCAGCATCATCACCGCCGCGCAATCCGGCGTCGCATGGGGCTACCGGCTGCTTCTGCTGCAATTCCTGCTGATGCCGATCCTCTATGTCGTGCAGGAACTCACCGTCCGGCTCGGCATCTTCACCGGCAAGGGCCATGGCGAACTGATCCGCGACACGTTCGGCAAAGGTTGGGCCTGGCTGTCGGCGGGCGGCCTCGCGGTCGCGACCATCGGCGCCCTTCTCTCGGAATTCTCCGGCATCGCCGGCGTTGGCGAGCTGTACGGCGTGCCGCGCGCCGTCACCCTCACCCTTGCCGTCGCTTTCCTTCTGATCGTCGCCTTCACCGGCTCCTACCGAAGGGTGGAACGGGTGGCGATCGCTCTCGGCCTGTTCGAATTCGTGTTCTTCGTCATCGCCTTCGTCTCGCACCCCGATCCGCAGGCGATCGCCGCCCAGGCTTTCCAGCCGGCCCTAGGCAACCCGGACTATCTCTATCTCGTCGCCGCCAATATCGGCGCGGTCATCATGCCCTGGATGATTTTCTACCAGCAGTCGGCGGTCGCCGACAAAAATCTCGGCCCGGCGGATTACCGATACGCCCGCTGGGATACGGCGATCGGCGCTGTCGTCACCCAGCTCGTCATGGCGGCGGTCCTGATCGCGACCGCGGCGACCATCGGTGCGCACGACCCGAAAGCCAGCCTCAACTCCATCGGCGACATCACCGCCGCGCTGACCCCCTATCTCGGCGTCACGCTCGGCCGGCTGGTCTTCGGCGTCGGCGTTCTCGGCGCCGGGCTGGTGGCGGCAATCGTCGCATCCCTCGCGTTCGCCTGGGGGCTCGGCGAGGTCGCCGGCTATCGCCGCTCGCTGGAGGATCATCCGCTCAAGGCAAGGTGGTTCTACGGCGTCTACACGGTCTGCCTGATCGCCGGCGCGGTTCTGGTCGGCGTGGTGCCGAACCTGATCTTCCTGAACATCGCGGTCGAGGTGATGAACGCCCTTCTGCTGCCTCTCGTGCTCGGGTTTCTTGTGCTGCTCGGCCTGCACGCCCTGCCCGAACGTCTCCGGCTGCGCGGCTGGTATATGTGGCTCACGGTCGTTCTCTCCGTCATAACCGCCGGACTCGGCGTCTATGGCGGGCTGACCGGCGTCGGACTGTTCTGACCACCGGCTCGCCGGCTCTTTCCCCATCGGTCTCCGGCGTCTATCCTTGGCCGGATAACAAAGAGGAACAACGATGAGCACTCCCTCGATCGACACGGTTCTCGCCCATATCGACGCGCATCTCGACGAGTCCCGCGCCCGCTGGTTCGACCTGCTCCGGATTCCCTCGATCAGCGCCCAGCCGGCCCACAAGCCGGATTGCCTGCGCGCCGCCGGCCATGCGCGCGATCTGCTCGCCGGCATGGGGTTCGAGGCCAGACTGTCGGAAACCGCCGGTCTGCCGGGCGTGATCGCCACCCACCACCATGCCGGTTCCCACGCGCCGCGCGTGCTGTTCTACGGCCATTACGACGTGCAGCCCGCCGACCCGCTGGATCTCTGGCACGCCGACCCGTTCGACCCGCAACTGGTCGAGGGCCCGCACGGCAAGCGCGCGGTCGCGCGCGGCGCGGTGGATGACAAGGGCCAGGTGATGATGGTGCTGGAGGCGATCCGCGCCTGGCTCGGCACCACCGGCAAGCTGCCGGTCAACCTCACCGTCCTGCTCGAAGGCGAGGAGGAATGCGGCAGCCCGTCGCTCGAAGCCATGCTGCACGCCGAGCGCCACGCCCTCGCCGCCGATTTCGTCCTGGTCGCCGACACCAACATGTGGAACATCGACACCCCGGCGATCACCACCTCGCTGCGCGGCCTCGCCGCGATGGAACTGAAAATCCACGGCCCGAACCGCGATCTGCATTCCGGCCTGTTCGGCGGCCCTGCCCTGAACCCGATCCGCGCGCTCACCCGCGTTCTCGGCGACCTGTTCGACGAGAACGGCCATATCCGCGTTCCCGGCTTCTACGACGGCATCACCCATATCCCCGAGGATGTCCTGCGCTCCTGGCGCGCCACCGGCTTCGACGATGCCGGCTGGCTCGGCGCGATCGGCCTTGCCCATGCCAGCGGCGAGAAAGGCCATTCGGTCCTGGAGCAGAACTGGGCGCGCCCCACCGCCGAGATCAACGGCATTTTCGGCGGCTACCAAGGCGATGGCAGCAAGACCGTGATCCCTTCCGAAGCCGGCGCCAAGCTCACCTTCCGGCTGGTACCCGGTCAGGATCCCGAACGGGTGATCCACGGCTTCAAACAATTCGTCAACGAACGCCTGCTGCCGGATGCGCGCGCCGAATTCACCGTCTACGGCGCTTCCGCCGGCCTCACCGTGCCGATCGACGCCCCTTATGTCGTCGCCGCCCGCAATGCACTGGAACAGGAATTCGGCAAGCCGCCGGTGCTCGCCGGCTGCGGTGCATCGATTCCGGTGGTCGAGGCTTTCGAGCGCCAGCTCGGCCTGAAAACCCTTCTGGTCGGCTTCGGCCTCGATGACGACTGCATCCACAGCCCGAACGAGAAATTCGAGCTGAAATGCTTTCATCGCGGCATGAGGGCCGAGGCGCGGATGCTCGCCGCCTTCGCCGGCTGACCCGTCCGACCCGCCACCGGAAGACCGCATCATGAACGGCGAGGCGATCCACGCCGAACTGATCGCGGTCCCGGTGGCGGTCACCGGGTCTCACCCCCGGGTTCTCACCCTTCTGGATGGCAGCGCCCTGCCGGCCGGTCCGCTCGAATCCGGCCACCGCTCGCTCCAGGCCGGGCTGCGCACCTGGGCCGAACGGCTGACCGGCCATCCGCTCGGCTACGTCGAGCAGCTCTACACCTTCGCCGACCCCGCCCGCAGCCGGGCCGGACGAAGCATCTCGATCTCCTATCTCGCCCTCACCCGCGAGGCCCCGATGCCGCTCGGCGGCCGGGTCTCGTGGCAGGACTGGTATCGCTGTTTCCCGTGGGAAGACAGGAGGGGCCAGCCCTTGCAGGCCGACACAGCGATCCGCCCCGGCCTCGACCGGTGGGCCGCCGGCTCGGCCGAACGCCGTGCCCGCGCCGCACTCTGCTTCGGGCTCGATGGCGCTGTCTGGAACGAGGACCTCGTCCTTTCGCGCTACGAACTGCTCTACGAGGCCGGCCTGATCCGCGAAGCCGTCCATGACGGCCACCCGGTCCAGAGCGAACTCGCCCCCGGCGCGGTCATGATCGCCGATCACCGCCGCATCCTCGCGACCGCGATCGGCCGGCTGCGCGCGAAAATCCGCTATCGGCCGGTCGTCTTCGAACTGCTGCCGGGCCAGTTCACCCTGCTCGACCTGCAACGCTGCATCGAGGCCATCGCCGGTCATTCCCTGCACAAGCAGAATTTCCGCCGCCTGATCGAGGGGCAGAACCTGCTGGAAGAAACCGGAGACCTCGCCGCCGGCCCCGGCCGACCGGCCAAACTGTTCCGCTACCGGCCGGAAATCCTGACCGAACGCGCCCACGCCGGAACCCGCCTGCCGCTTTCGCGCATCTGACCTTTATACTCAAAATAGAAATTAAATTTGACAAATTGCGGCGTTGAGTCGCAGTTTACGGCGATAATTATGCTCTTATTGAGCATATAGGAGAACGCCATGCCCGTCGCCAGCCTCGCCTTGGCCGATCCCGCCTACCGGCATCTCGCCCGGCATATTCCACCCTCGGAATGGGCGTTGATGCACGCCGACATCGTGGCGATCCGCGACCTGAAACGGGACCGCAACGCCATCATCCTCGCCCACAACTACCAGACGCCGGATATTTATCACGGCGTCGCCGATATCGTGGGCGACAGCCTCGCCCTTGCCCACGCGGCGATGCGGGCCGAGGCCGATGTGATCGTTCTCGCCGGCGTGCATTTCATGGCGGAAACCGCGAAACTGCTGAACCCGGACAAAATCGTTCTGACTCCCGACAACCGCGCCGGCTGTTCACTCGCCGAAAGCGTCACCCCGGCCGATGTCCGCGCCTTGCGCGCCCGCCACCCCGGCCTGCCGGCGATCGCCTACGTCAACACCTCGGCCGCCGTGAAAGCCGAAACCGATTATTGCTGCACTTCGGGCAACGCCAGGAAAGTGGTTGAATTCGCGGCAAAAACATTCGGAACCGACGCTGTCATCATGCTGCCGGATCGCTTCCTCGCCGCCAATACCGCGCGCGAGACCGATATCCGCATCATCGCGTGGGACGGCGCGTGCGAGGTCCATGAACGCTTCACCAAAGCGGATATCGATCAGGTCCGCGCGCAATACGATGGCGTCGTTGTCCTCGCCCACCCCGAATGCCCGGAAGACGTGGTCGCCGCTGCCGATTTCGCCGGTTCGACATCGGCCCTGGCCGAGTACGTCGCACGTCACCGGCCGAAGCGCGCCGCCCTGATCACCGAATGTTCGATGAGCGACAACATCGCCTCGGCCAATCCCGGCACCGAATTCGTCAAACCCTGCAATCTCTGCCCGCACATGAAGCGGATCACCCTCGGCAAGATCCGCACCGCGCTGGAGACCCTGTGCGAAGCGGTCGAAATCGACCCCGCCATCGCCGTCCGGGCTCGCCGTTCCGTTGAAAACATGCTCGCAATCCAATGACAATGAAATATATTATCGGCTCAGGCCTCGCCGGCCTGACGGCCGCGCTCGCCATCGCGCCCGAGCCGGTCACGCTCCTCACCGAAGCGACATTCGATTCCGGCTCAGCCAGCCTCCGGGCGCAGGGCGGCATCGCCGCCGCGACCGGCGATGACGACAGCATCGCGCTTCATGCGGCGGACACCATCGCCGCCGGCGACGGGTTGTGCGATCCGGCAACGGTCGCCCGCATCATCGGCGCCGGTCCGGATGCGATCCGCCGCCTGGGCGCGCTCGGCGTGACGTTCGATCCCGATCCCGGTCTCGAGGCCGCCCATTCGCGGCGCCGGATCGCCCATGTCCGGGACCGCACCGGACTTGCGATCACCGCCGCCATCGCCCGCGCGGTCCGCGAGGCGCCCCATGTCACGATTCTCGAACGCACCCGAGCGGCCGGGCTTCATACCGTCGAAAACCGGGTCGCCGGGCTCTGGATCGAACGGAACGACACGCTCCGTTTTCTGCCCGCCGACACGATCCTGATCGCGACCGGCGGCATCGGCGCGCTGTTCCGCCACACCAGCAACCCGAACGGCGCTGTCGGCTCCGGCCTCGCCCTCGCGGCGCGGGCCGGCGCGGTTCTCCGCGATCTCGAATTCATCCAGTTCCACCCGACCGGGCTCGATACCGGCCTCACCCCGATGCCGCTGATCTCGGAAGCGGTGCGCGGCGAAGGCGCGCGACTGATCGATGAAACCGGCGCGCGTTTCGCCGACGAACTCGCGCCGCGCGATGCCGTTTCCCGCGCCGTATTTCGCCATCTGACAGCAGGGCATCGTGTCTTTCTCGACGCGACCCATCTCGGCGCCGGCTTCTCCGCGCGATTTCCCGCGATCGACGCCGCCTGCAAGGCATCCGGCATCGACCCCGCGCGCCAGCCCGTCCCGGTGCGTCCGGTCGCGCATTATCACATGGGCGGACTCGCGGTGGACGCGGCTGGCCGATCCAGTGTCACCGGCCTGTTCGCCGCCGGCGAAGCCTCCTGCACCGGGTTGCACGGAGCGAACCGGCTCGCCAGCAATTCCCTTCTCGAAGCGTTCTGTACCGGCGAGGCGGCCGGACTCGCCATGGCGGAAACCACCGCGACACGCGCCTGCACGCCGCCTTCGCCGCCACCGCTTTTGCCGCCAACCGCCAGACAGGGCGGACCCGCCCCCCTGCGCAGCCTGATCGGCCGAACTCTCGGCATTCTGCGCGATGGCGCCGGACTCGCGACCCTGATCGCCGCAACCGCGCCCCGTGCCGACACCTCGGATGCCGCGCTGATCGCCCTCATGCTCGCGGTCGCCGCGTTCGACCGGCGGGAAAGCCGTGGTGGCCACGCCCGCACCGACTTTCCGCTCCGCTCGCCGCTCGCGCGCCATTCCGACCTCACCATGGCGCAGGCACTCGCCCGCGCCGCCGCGATCGCACCCGCGAGGCACGCGGCATGACGCCCTTGCCCACGATCATGATCGAACCTCTGGTGCGCTCGGCACTGCTGGAGGATCTCGGCCGCGCCGGCGACATCACCGCCGATTCGGTGATTCCCGAAGGCACGCGAACCCGCGTCGCCCTTGTCGCCCGCGAGGCCGGCACGATCGCCGGGCTCGACTGCGCCGCCCTCGCCTTCTCGCTCCTCGACCCCGCCGTTGAATTCAGGGCCGTCGTCGGGGATGGCGGGAGAGTGGCACCCGGCAGCGTGATCGCGACGGTCGCGGGCGACGCACGGGCGATTCTCTCCGCCGAACGGGTCGCGCTCAATTTCCTTGGCCCGCTGTCCGGTGTCGCGAGCGCCACCGCGTCCATCGTCGCCACGATCGCCCATACGAAGGCGCGGCTCGCCTGCACCCGCAAGACCGTTCCGGGCCTGCGCGCCCTGCAGAAACACGCGGTGCGCTGCGGCGGCGGCATCAACCACCGTTTCGGTCTCGACGATGCCATCCTGATCAAGGACAACCACATCGCCATCGCCGGCGGCGTCGGCATCGCGGTGCGCCGCGCCCGTGCCTCGGCCGGCCATCTGGTCAAGGTCGAATGCGAGGTCGATTCGCTCGCCCAGCTCGCCGAGGCGCTGGAAGCCGGCGCCGATGCCGTTCTGCTCGATAACATGGCACCCGCCACGCTGCGCGAGGCCGTCGCCCTGATCGGCGGCAGGGCGACCGCCGAGGCCTCCGGCCGGGTCACCCCGGAAACCGCGCCGGCCATCGCGGAAACCGGGGTCGATCTGATCTCCGCCGGCTGGCTGACCCACAGCGCCCGCGTGCTGGATATCGGTCTCGATTTCATGACATAAGCGGGCATGACCCGTTCACCGTTTCTGACCGCAAGTCTTCTCGGCGCCGCCGGCCTGATCCCGTTCCTTGCCACCCTCGCGATCATTTTCATCTGGCCGCTCAATGCGCCGACCGCGACCGTGGTGATGATCGACTACGGCGCCTGCATCCTCGCCTTTCTCGGCGCGGTGCACTGGGGATTCGCCCTCGAACCCGGCGGCGTGGTCGCCAGCCCGGCGCTCAACCACCAGCGCCTGACCTTCGGCGTCCTGCCCGCCCTGATCGGCTGGGCAGCGCTTCTCGTTCTCACCCTTGCCGGCGCACCCCGAATCGCCCTCGCGGTTCTGATCGCCGGGTTCTTCGCGACCGTTCTCGGCGAGACGGTCGGGCGCGGGCGCGATCTCGTCGCCTCCAACTACCTCGCGATGCGCTGGATCGTCTCGATCGTGGTTCTCGCGGTCCTTCTGGTCACCCTGTTCGTTCTACTGGTCGGGATGCGCCCCGCCTGATCCCGGTTGTCAGATCGCCGGCTCGCCGCGAACCGGCGTGACCCCCTCGGCGGCGATCAGCGCCTCCGCCTCGGCGATCGCCGCATCCAGCGCCACCGCGTCCGTCCCCTTGGCGACGATCGCGACCCCGCCGCCGCTCTCGCGGTAGAACGGATAGCTGCCGAGATCGAGCATCGGAAACCGGAGCTGGATCGCGCCGAGCCCCGCCGCGA
>DASVGZ010000170.1:0-4429 GCA_036379275.1 Acidiphilium sp.
TGTAGCAGGAGGCGAAGGAATGCGGCCACATGAAGAAGCCGAGCGAGCTGAGCAGGACGGTGGAGGCGAACCACCAGACGCTGTGGCCGGTGGCCGGGAAGGTCAGGAAGCCGGGTTTGGCCTTCGCGATGTCCTCGAACATCGAGCCGATGCCGCCATACATGTGGGTCGGCAGGTAGACGCCGAGGAACACGACGACCACGAGAATCATGATGTCCTTGGCCACGGCGGTCCAGGCCGAGCCGCGCACGCCGGAGATGGTGACATAGACGGTCATCACGATCGCGCCGATCCAGATCGCGATGGTCTTGTCGACCGCGCCGTAGCCCGCCGCGACCACGATGATGCCGAGGCCGGTGAGCTGGAGCACGAGATAGGGGATCAGGGCGATGATATCGACGATCGCCACCACGACGCCGAGAGCGCGGCTGTCATACTTATGGGCAAAGAAATCGGGCTGGGAGACCAGGTGGTGTTTCTTCGCGTAGGCCCAGATCGGCGGCAGCATGAAATAGGCGATGATGAAGGCGAGCGTGCCGTAGGCGAGGATGTAGTAGGCCGGCGCGCCGAGGCCGTAGGAGAAGCCGGATGCGCCGAGGAAGGTGAAGGTGGTGTAGATTTCGCCGGCGAGCAGCAGGAACACCAGAACCGCGCCGAAGCCGCGATTGCCGACCGTCCACTGTTCCAGCTTCATGTCGTGGCCCCAGCGCGCGGCGATGCCGAGCAGGAGGGCGAAGAGGGTGACGGCGGCGAGAATGATCAGGGGGGCGATCATGCCTGGTTCTCCTCGTCCGGCGCGGCGACCTTGTTGACCGGGTCGAGCGCGTAGACGATCGCCATGCAGATCGCGGCGATGACGATCCATACCGTGATCCAGCCGAGCGGGAACGGCATTCCGAGAATGAGCGGATGAACCTTGTTATGGACGATCGGGCCGAGGATGACCCCGACGCATGGAAAGACGGCCAACCAATAAAGCGGTCTCAACTCTTTGTCCCCCTGTTTTTATGTATACAAAACGTGGCGCGCACTTTGCGTACAGACTGCAGGGGACGCAAGTCTATTTTTACAGTTTGTGTCAGTGATCCGGCAGGATTCCTGACGGAATCCGGGCAAACGGAAACACGCCGCCGGAAGGCCGGCAGCGTGTGGAAAACCGTGCAGGCGCGGCGGCGGGTTGCCGCCGGGCGATTACTTGATCTTCGCTTCCTTGAAGGCGACATGCTTGCGCGCGACCGGATCGTATTTCCGGAATTCGAGCTTGCCGGTCTGCGCCTTGGCGTTCTTCTTGGTGACGTAGAAGAAGCCGGTGTCGGCGGTCGAAATGAGTTTGATCTGAACGGTGCTGGATTTGGCCATGATTCGTCTCTCCGAAGGCGTGGGATATGACCGAGCCTCCCGGCCGGGTCAAGCCCCGTGCGGAATCGTGCCCCGCAACGGGCGGATCAGGGCGGCCTTGTAGGCGGCGGGATCGTCGATCAGCGCCTTCGCCGCCAGGAAATAGCCGTTGGAGCCGACGCTCGCCGGGCAGGAATCGCGGATCGCCAGAACCTCGGCGAGCGGCATCGGCGCGCGGGCAGAACGGGTTTCCGCCAGCGGTTTCGCCAGCATGTCGCGCCCGGATTTGAGCGCGGCGAGCTGGGCGGCGAGCGAATTGGTGCCAAGGCTGACGCAGACCTGGGGAAACACGCCGAGCCCCTGGAGCGGCCAGCCGCGCGGCGCGATCATCCGGCTCCAGGTGACGAACAGCTCGCCGCCGCCGGGCAGGCCGGTCACGCTCTGCACCAGCCCCTGGCCCAGAGTGGCGCTGCCGACCACCACCGCGCGGTCGTTGTCGGCGAGGGCGGCGGAAAACACCTCGGCGGCGCTCGCGGTTCCGCCATCGACCAGGACGATCACCGGCAGGCCGCGCGCGAGGTCGCCGCCCTCGGCCTGCCACAACCGGTTCGCCGCCGGATCCCGCCCGACGGTGCGGATGATCGTGCCGTGGCCGAGCAGGGTATCGACGCTGAGCGCCGACTGGCGCAGCAGCCCGCCGCGATTGCCGCGCAGGTCGATCACGATCCCCTTCGGCGTGGGGGTTCCGGCCATCAGCGCGCCGAGAGCGGCGGCGAACTGCTCCCCGGTGTCCTGGGAAAAGCCGGTGACCTTGAGGACAGCGATATCGCCGCTCATCGCGCCGAACACGGTCTGCGGCGGAACCAGACCGCGGGTGAGCTGGATGGTCTGGGGCAGGCTTTTCTCGGGGCGGATGGTGAGAGTGACCGGACTGCCGGCCGGCCCGTCCAGCATCGTCTGCAACGCCGTGAGATGCAGGCCGGCGGTGGTCTCGCCGTCGATCGCGAGAAGCTTCATGCCCGATGCGATGCCGGCCTGGTCGGCCGGGCTCGACGGCGCGACCCGCGCCACCACCACCGCCGGACCGTTCCGGCCGAGGGTAATGCCGAGACCGGTCCGGCCGAGCAGGCTGGCGCGATCCTCCGCCGCCTCGTGCGGGGCTTCGTAGCGGGAATACGGATCGAAGTGGTTGAACAACTCGTCGAAGAAGCTGCGGATCACGCCGCCGGTGCCGGCCTGACGCAAGGCGGCGGAGACCGGGAAGGCGTGCGCCGCGACGGCGGCGCAGGCATTGCCCCAGGCGAGCGCATCAGTCGGCGGCGGGGCCTTGATCGCGAAGATAACCCGGTTGGGTCCGTAAAGAAGAATCCGGTCCGACTGTTCCTGAACCGTCAGGTCGGGGTCGATCGCGGTGATGCCGGACAGCCCCCACACCGCCATGCGCGGAATACCGAGCGGCGCCAGGGTGCGCGGCGCCATGAACTGAAGCGCGGCACCCCAGATCGCGCCGGCGCGCGCGGCATCGAAGCCGGGAGCCGAGGCATGGACGCTACAGAAGGGGGCACCGCAAAAGGGCAGCACGACGCAGAGCAGGACAGCGAATCGCCGGAATCGTCCGATTCCGCGACGCCTGATCCCGCGCTGGCGCATCAGCGCTTGCCCTTCGATCGGCCGGGTGCGGTGCCGGGCCGTTTGCGGCCGCCCCGCGCCGGTTTCGGCGGCCTGCTCTTGCCGACACCTTTGGCCTCGCCGCCGTCGATCAGGGAGAACACCATTCCGCCGGTGACCGGCCTCGCCTCCCGCAGCCGGACCGTGACAAGGCCGGCGAGGCGGAACTCCACCCGGCTCCGCTTGCCCGAAAGGCTCGCCGACGCCTCGTCGAAATGCCAGAAATCGTCGGGCAGGAGCGACATCGGCACGAAACCCGATGCGCCGGTTTCGGTCAGGGTCACGAACAGGCCGAACCGGGTCACCCCGGAAATCCGCCCGGCGAAATCCTCGCCGATCCGGTCGGCGAGAAAGGCCGCGAGATAGCGGTCGGCCGACTGGCGCTCGGCGTCGGTGGCACGGCGCTCGGTGAGGGTGATCGCCTGGGCAATTGCCTCGAAAGCCTCGCCGTCGCCGGAGCGCAGCCCGTCCTCTCCCAGTTTCAGCCCGGCGATCAGAGCGCGGTGGACCAGAAGATCGGCATAGCGGCGGATCGGCGAGGTGAAATGGGCGTAGCTTTTGAGGGCAAGGCCGAAATGGCCGATGTTTTCCGGCGCGTATTCCGCCTGGGACTGGCTGCGCAGCACCGATTCGTTGATCAGCGGCGCGGCGTCGGTGCCGGCGACGCGCTTCAGGATATGGTCGAGATCGCGCGGCAGGACTTGATCGCCCGGTTTCAGGGAGATGTCGAAGGTCGCGAGCAGGGAGCGCAGCGAGTCGAGCTTTTCCGGCGAAGGCGGAGCGTGGACGCGATACATGCAGGGCTGGCGCAGCCGTTCCAGTTCCTCGGCGGCGGCGACATTGGCGAGGATCATGAACTCCTCGATCAGGCGGTGGCTGTCGAGTCGGGGGCGCGGGGCGACGCGGACCACCCTGCCCTGTTCATCGAGGGTGATCTCGCGTTCCGGCAGGTCGAGATCGAGGGTGCCGCGCGCCTCGCGCGCCGCGAACAGGGCACGGTACGCGGCATAGAGATGGTCGAGCGCGCCGGCGGGCAGTCCGGCTTCCGCGCCCGTCTCGTGTGCGGCCTGAACCTCTTGATAGGTGAGGCGCGCCACACTCTTCATAAGGCCACGGCCGAAACGGTGACCCAGCTTGCGGCCATCGGCGGCAATGTCGATTTCGGCGAACAGGCAGCCGCGATCCTCGCCCGGGCGCAGGCTGCACCAGCCGTTGGACAGCGCTTCCGGCAGCATTGGCACCACGCGGTCGGGAAAATAGACCGAGTTGCCGCGCAGTTTGGCCTCGCGATCGAGCGCGGAGCCGGGTTTCACGTAATGGGCGACATCGGCGATCGCGACCACGATGCGGAACCCGGCGCCGGAAGGTTCAGCGAACACGGCGTCGTCGAAATCCCGCGCATCGGCGCCGTCGATGGTGATGA
>DASVGZ010000171.1:0-3933 GCA_036379275.1 Acidiphilium sp.
TCGTGATTTCTGCCCCGGCTCGACCCATGAGGGGATGCGCGATTTCATGCTGACCGCGACCGCGATCGGCGGGCTGTTCAAGACCAATGCCTCGATTTCCGGCGCCGAGGTCGGCTGCCAGGGCGAGGTGGGGGTTGCCGCATCGATGGCGGCGGCCGGGCTCGCGGCGGCGCGCGGGGCGACCAACAGCCAGATCGAGAACGCCGCCGAGATCGCGATGGAGCACCATCTCGGCATGACCTGCGACCCGGTGGGCGGGCTGGTGCAGATTCCGTGCATCGAGCGCAACGCGTTCGGCGCGATCAAGGCGATCAGCGCCGCCTCGCTCGCCGCGCGTGGCGACGGCACCCATCGGGTGTCGCTCGATCAGGTGATCGCGACCATGCGCCAGACCGGCGCGGACATGAACACCAAATACAAGGAAACCTCGCAGGGCGGGCTGGCGGCCAATTTTATCGAATGTTAGTCTGACGGACGATCAAGTTCGTCGTAGTGACGGAAAATTCCGTCCTCGTTGAACGGGAGTCGTCGCTCCGAGGCGAGATAAGTTTCGATCCGGGGCCGGACGCGGACTCGTTCGGCGAGGGTGACGACCTGTTTGTGGTGCGGCAGGATGTCCGCCATCGCGCGCGGAAAAGCGTAGCGTAATCCTTCGACGACCTGAAACAGCGAGAGATCGGCATAGCTGATCGCGGCGCCGGCAAGGTAGTGTTTCGGGTTGCTCCGGTTTTCCAGAATCCGTTCGAACCAGGCGAGGAATTTGGGCGCGCGACTGGCGAGAAAATCGGCGCTGCGCCGCGCGGCTTCCGCGCGCTGGTCGTGATAGTAGAGACTGCTCGCGACCGGGTGGTGGGTGTCGTGGATTTCGTCCACGAAGTCGGCGATGGTGAGCTGGAGCTGATGCACCCAGAACCTGCCGGAGGCGCCCGCCGGGGCAAGGCGGTGTTTTTCGCCGAGATAGAGCAGGATGTTGGCGGTCTGCCCGATCAACAGCCGGCCGGCTTTCAGGAAGGGCGGCGCGAACGAGGCGTGCGGCGTCGTCCGGCCATTGAGCAGGCGGCGCATCGCCGCCATCCCGCCCGGCCCCCGCGCGACATCGTCGTAGTCGGCGCCGGCTTCTTCGAGCGCGAGGCGGACGAATTCGCCGCGCCCCTGAATCCCCGGCCAGTAATAGAGTTCGTAGCGCATGGGTTCGATATGAGGATCGGGGGGCCGCGACGCCAGGGGAAAATCATGCGGTTGCGGTGCTGGAGGCATGGCGGATCGAAATTCTTTCGGATAGCGTGAGAGTATGGCGAGTCTCGAACAATACGAAGCGTTTGTGACGGCGGTTGAACACGGGAGCCTGACTGCGGCCGCACGACAACTCGACCGGTCGCTCCAGTCCGTCAGCCGGGCGCTCGCTTCGCTCGAAACGGAGCTGGGCGTCGAACTGGTGCGGCGGACCACGCGGCATTTCCAGCCGACGCCGGCGGGGTTTGCTTTCTATCAGCAGATCAAACCTGCGTTGGGAATGCTTGATGCCGCGCGCGCCGAGGCGAGCAACCAGAAAAAGCGGATCGGCGGATTGTTCAGGATCGGTGCGCCGGTCCAGTTTGCGCCAGATCACGTGACACCGGCTGTGGTCGCGTTTCTCCAGTGTTATCCGGAGGTGGAGATCGATTTCGTTCTGAGCGACGGCTTTGCCAACCTGATCCGCGATCGGCTCGATGTCGTCATCCGCATCGGCGAACTGGATGCGTCGAGCCTGAAAGCCCGACGACTGGCCAGCCTGCGCCGGGTGGTGGTGGCGGCGCCGGCCTATCTCGCGCGCCACGGTTATCCGAAAACCCCGTCCGATCTCGCGAATCATCGTTGTGTGGTCAGGACGTTCGGACCCGAGGGAGATGCCTGGCCGCTTACCATCGGGGGAAAGGCCGGGCGGATCGCCGTGCATGGGGCGCTGCGCTGCAATGAGGCGGCATCGGCGAATGCGGCGGTGGTGCATGGCGCGGGAATCGGTCTCGCACCGCTCTGGCAGGTCCGACCCGATCTCGACCAGGGGCGTCTGGAGCTTCTGCTGATGGAAAACGAGCCGCCGCCGATCCCGGTCCATGCGGTATGGCCTTCCAGCACGAAAACACCGGCCCGAACGAGGCTGTTCGTGGACATGATGGCTCGGCGACTGGCCGGAGAGCGTATCTGACTCTCCGATTTTTCCGTTTTTCGTGAGAATGTATTCCGCGCGTCGCGCGTTATCGGGGCCGCCCCGTTACCCTACATGGCACCTGTCAGCGCCCGTCATGGGTGTGTTTACAGGAAAGAGCCGGAACCATGCCGCTTGCAACCATTTCCCTGAGACGGGGCAAATCTCCCGCTTACCGCCGAGCCATCAGCGACGGAGTTCACCGGGCGCTGGTCGAGGAGATCGGCATTCCCGAGGATGACCGTTTTCACCTGATCAACGAGTTCGACGGTGACACCCTGATCTACGATCCCGCTTACCTCGGGATTCCCAGAACGGATGACATCGTGATCATCCAGATCACGCTGCGTGGCGGTCGGTCCCGCGAGCAGAGGGTGGCCTTGCACAAACGGATTGCGGAACTGCTCACGCAGGCACCCGGCCTCCGCCCTGAGGATGTCTTCATCACTCTGGTCGAGAACGATTATGCCGACTGGTCCGTGGGCAACGGCGAAGCGCCGCTCATGAAACTCATCGCTGCCTGATCCTTCGGCAGAGAGGTTGCAGCCATGTCGTGTGCAGTGACATCCCGGAATCGGCCGTCCATTTTACACCGGACAGCCGGCAATGGCGCGCTCTTTCCAGCCTTGTTCGTCGTACTGTGGTCGACCGGATTCATCGCCGGCAAGTTCAGCCTGTCCGGGGCCGGGCCATTTTCGTTTCTCGCGGTCCGGTTTTCCATCGTGGCCGCGGTTTTTCTGGGTGTATCGGTTGCGACTCGAGCGCCTTGGCCGGGCTGGCGCCGGGTCGGGCGGCTCGCACTCTCCGGGATTCTGCTTCAGGCGGGGTATCTGAACTGCACGTTCGCCGCGATGGCCAACGGAGTCGAGCCGGGAATCGCGGCGCTGGTACTCGGGTTGCAACCGCTGCTCACCGCAGGGCTTGCAGGCTGGCTACTGGGCGAGCGGGTGACCTGGAAGCAATGGCTCGGGCTGATTCTCGGGCTGGCTGGCGTGGCGCTGGTGGTGGAGGACAAGCTCAGTCTTGGGCATACTTCGGTGCCGGGTCTGGTTTTCGCCCTGCTCGCGGCCTTGTCGCTGACGGCGGGAACCCTGTGGCAGAAGCGGGTCGGCGGTGCAATGGACCTGCGGACCGGATCGTTCATCCAGTTTTTTGCCTCCGCGCTGGTGACGGCGCCGATCGCGGCCGTTGTGGAAGGATTCCGGATCACCTGGAGCGTGCAGGTGATCGGCGCGCTGGCCTGGCTGTGTCTGGTGCTCTCGTTCGGAGCGTTACCGCTTTTGTTCGTATTGATCCGGAGAGGCGAGGCATCACGCGTCGGCAGTCTGTTCTTTCTGGTGCCGCCGGTCACCGCCCTGTTCGGTTATGTCTGCTTCGGAGATACACTGAACGAGGGTGTGTTCGCCGGCATGGTTCTGGTGTGCGCCTCGATCGCCCTGGTGAATGCGAGGCGGTGAGGCCGCACAGATTTCAGACAAGCACCGGGTTGCCTGTCGCGCGCCCGGTGGTCTTGCCGTCCTTGCCCATCTCGCAGAAGGTCGGCTGCCCGGCGAGGTGCCAGACTCCCGCGATGCTCAGGATAAACGCGAAGACATTGAACCAGCCGGCCTTGTTGCCGGCCGCGACCGATGCGGCATCGGTATCGGCGCCGATATCCAGCCCCGAATAGCTTTTCTGTACGCCGCGCGTTCCGCCAGTATTGAAGTAATCGATCGACTTCACATGCGTGAGGCCGAGTGTGGCGAGAT
>DASVGZ010000172.1:0-2040 GCA_036379275.1 Acidiphilium sp.
TCGCCGGACATATCCATCCGCTCAACTACACGCTCGGCCTTGCCCATGCAGCAATGGCGGCGGGGGCGGAGATTTTCACCGGCACGCGGGTCGAAAAGATCGAACAGGACAACGGCATCCGGCTCACGACGAAAGGCGGCACGGTCAGCGCCGATTTTCTTCTGGTCTGCGGCAACGCCTATCTCGGCACACTGGTCGGCCCGATCGCCGGCTATGTGATGCCGGTCGGCACCTATATCGTCGCGACCGAACCGCGCGACGATGTTCCGGCGCTGATTCCCGGTAACGAGGCGGTAGCCGACCTCAATTTCGTGCTCGACTATTTCCGCCGCAGCGCCGACAATAGAATGCTGTTCGGCGGACGGGTATCCTACTCGACCCTGCCGCCGCCCAACCTCGCCGCCGCGATGCTCGCTCGCGCGCGCCGCGCCTTTCCGCAGCTTGGCGAGGCGAAGGCCGATTTCGCCTGGGGTGGCAACGTCGCGATCACCCATAACCGGCTGCCGCATTTCGGCCGGATCGGCCGCAACATCCTGTTCGCCCAGGGATTCTCCGGCCATGGCGTGGCGCTGACCGGATTCACTGGCAAGCTGCTTGCCGAAGCCGTTGCCGGGCAGGCCGAACGGTTCGACGTGTTCACCCGGATTCCGCATACGCGGTTTCCCGGCGGTCCGTTGCTGCGAATGCCGACCCTTGTGCTGGCGATGACGTGGTTTCGCCTGCGCGACCTGTTGTAAGCGGTATTGTCGCGTTCCTCGATCCGGCTTGCGGTCGCTCTCGGCCTTTCGGCCCTGATCCTGATCGCCGTTGCGGCATTGCGGGGTGGTGAATATGACGAATATTACAGTGTTTTTCTGATTGCCGGCCACCCGCGCCCAACCTGGCCCACTGCCCCGTTTCTGGTGTCCGCCGCGCGGAGTTTCTATCATGGAAGTGCCTCGTTTGGCCGAATCGCCGAAGCGCTTCGCCATGGTGACGTGCATCCGCCT
Source organism: Acidiphilium sp. (assembly GCA_036379275.1). GTDB lineage: Bacteria > Pseudomonadota > Alphaproteobacteria > Acetobacterales > Acetobacteraceae > Acidiphilium. The sequence goes on from DASVGZ010000172.1 coordinate 990, forward strand.
TTGTACTTCTGGCTGGCTTCTGTCTGGAAGGATGTTTTCGGCGCGGCGCTGTTCCGGCTTAGGCTGTTATCGGCACTGTGCACCGTGGTCTCGCTTTTTCTCGTCGCCCGTATCGCCCGGCGGGTCGGTGCGCCGCCGATCCTTGCCGTCACGATCACGCTTCTCTGCACCGGTTTTGCCTATACCGGCATCGTCGCGCGTGGCTTCGCCCTTGCGGGAACGCTGTCACTGGCCGGAACCCTGTTTCTGATCGATGCCGAAGCCGGTTCGAAACCGTCCCGCTCGTTCGCGGGCGGTATTGCGCTCGGCGCTGCCTGCTTCACCAATTATCTTGCCTGCTTCACCGCGCTCGCGATGCTGGTCTGGATCGCCATTGTCCGCTGGCGGCACCGGAGCGTCTGGCTCTGGTCGTGGTTCGGTGCTGCCCTGTTCACACCCGCCGGATACTGGTTTTTTTCCGTCCAGTACGGAACCCGCGACGGCCAGTTCACGCCATTCCATCTGGCGCACACGGTTTTTCTGCTCGCGCGCGACCAGGCCGGTGCGATTCTCGGCGGATTGCCACGCTATACGCCGCCTGGCTGGCAACCGGCTCTCGAAATTGTCCTCGCAATTCTGCTGATTTTTCTTGCCGTGCTCGCGATCGGCAACCTCTCTCGCCTCGCGCCGCGCTACCGCGCCCTGCTCGTTGCCGGTATTACTGCTCCGCCGGCCGGTCTGCTTGCCCTTGGCCTCATCTTCGATACCACGCCGGTCGAGATGCGTTATCTTTGGCTCGGCATTCCGTTCATCGGGCTGACGCTCGCCAATGCACTTCGCTATTGGTCGAAAACCGCGGCATTTCTTGTCGCGGTGCAATTCGCCGCGATCCTCGGCCTTGCACTCGCACCGCAAACCATGCAACCCGGAACGCGCACCGCGAGGATGGCAGCAGAATACGCCGGTCCTGAAACGCTGGTTCTGGTTCCGTTCGGCAATGACGGAGTCGGGATTCCCGGCCCGTTCATTGCCACGGCACCCGGCGACATGCGGATGATGGTGGTGCGCGCAC
>DASVGZ010000173.1:0-11984 GCA_036379275.1 Acidiphilium sp.
TGACGCACGAAAACGACACATTCTTTCTCCCGCATAAATTGAGTCCGGCCGATTGCGCGTCCGGTCCGGCGCGGCGATACTGGCCGGATACAGGGAGAAACCGATGAGCGGATCGAATAGTCTGGAAACAGTCTCGACGCAGCAATGCTTCGGGGGCATTCAGGGCGTCTATCGCCATGCTGCGGCGGAGACCGGCTGCGCGATGCGCTTTGGCCTGTTCCTCCCGCCCCAGGCAGCACATGGCAAGGTGCCGCTGCTCTACTGGCTCTCCGGTCTGACCTGCACCGAGGAGAACTTCGTGGTGAAGGCTGGCGCGCAGAGGGTCGCCGCTGAACTTGGCATCGCCATCGCGGCGCCCGACACCTCGCCGCGCGGACTCGGCCATCCCGGTGAAGACGACGCCTATGATTTCGGTACCGGCGCCGGTTTTTACGTGGATGCGACCGAGGCGCCCTGGCGCGATGGCTACCGGATGTACTCTTATGTAACGCGCGAACTGCCGGAACTGATCGGGGCGGAATTTCCGGTCGATCCCGCGCGGGTCGGGATCTTCGGTCATTCGATGGGCGGCCACGGTGCATTGACCATCGCGCTGAAAAACCCCGGACGCTACCGCTCCGTTTCGGCCTTCGCGCCGATCGTCTCGCCGATGCGCTGCCCGTGGGGCGAAAAGGCGCTGACCAGTTATCTAGGCGCCGACCGGGCGATGTGGCGAGACTATGATGCGACCGCGCTGATCGAGGCGCGCGGCTGGCAGGGACCGACGATCCTGGTCGACCAGGGCAGCGCCGATCCGTTTCTGGAGAAGGAGCTCAGGCCGGAACTACTGCGCGAGGCCTGTGCGGTGAAGGGAGTTCCGTTCGATCTCAGGATGCGGGACGGGTATGACCACTCCTATTTCTTCATTTCGACCTTCATGGAGGAGCATCTGCGCTTTCACGCCCGGCATTTGTGACCTGACCAGCCGGGCGGGCGGTCCGCCCGGCTTTTCGGTCGCGGATCAGTCGGGATTCGACCCCTCGACATGATTTTCCAGTACCGCGCCGGTCTTTGCGTCCACGCCGACCTCATGGATCGGATCGCCGGCATTCGGCGGAGCGCCGGCGGATTTGTATATCCGTCCCGGTGTCCTGATATCGAAGGAGTAGCGCAGCCCGCTGCCGCCTGCCTCGCGTTCGAGGTCCATGCCGGCGACCGTCCCGGGCTGCGCGTTCAGCGCGATCTGGCGCGCCGTTGCCGGGGAGATGTTCGCATCCTTCTGCAAGGCCTGTCCGTCATAGGCATGGGCAGCGCCGATGGCGGCGAGTGACAAAAGGGTGGCGATCGCAAAATGTCTGGTCTTCAGGATCATCATTGTTTCCTTGCATTCCGGCCCAATCCGGCCGTGCGCGGATAAAGCGCCGGAGCGCCGTGTCGGATCGTGGCGGCAAGCTTGTGTCCCGGTAATCCGGGCACTACATTCGGTTTCGCGACGGTTCCGCGCGAGCGGATCAAATGGGAATGCCGTGAAGCCTCGGCCGGGGTACCCTCCCGGAGGCAAGTCGGCTGCTGCCCCCGCAACTGTGAGCGGTGAGCAAGGGTGCATGGGCCGGGCAACCGGCCTGCCACTGGGGTGCGTCCCTGGGAAGGTGCATCGGCGCGATGACCCGTGAGCCAGGAGACCTGCCGGCGCGCACAACAAACCGGCCGGGCGGGGTGCACCGGTTCGAGGAGGCAGATATGGATCAGTCCAGAGTCCGGTTTTCGGCCACGGCCCGAACGACCCCGATCGCGGGAGGCCGTGCATGACCATCGCCAGCAATCTCGGCTTTCCGCGTATCGGCCACCGACGCGCGCTGAAGACGGCGCTCGAGGCGCATTGGGCGGGCAGCCTCAATGAGGCCGATCTCCTGCGCACGGCGGCATCCCTGCGGGAGACTCATTGGCGGCATCAGCACGGCGCCGGTTTCGCGCATATTCCCTCCGGCGATTTCTCGCTCTACGACCATGTGCTCGACACCGCCGTCATGCTGGGCGCGATTCCGTCCGGCTATGGCTGGACCGGCGGGCCGGTGCCGCTTTCGACCTATTTCGCTCTGGCACGTGGCAGCGCGGCGAAGCCGGCGCTCGAAATGACCAAGTGGTTCGACACCAACTACCACTATCTGGTGCCGCTGCTGGCGCGCGATCAACGCTTCGAGCTGACCGAAAACCGTCCGCTCGCTCTGTTTCGCGAGGCTGCCGGCTCCGGCCTCAGAACCCGTCCGGTCCTGCTCGGGCCGGTCAGCTTTCTTCGCCTCGCCAAGACGACCGACGGTTCCGATCCGCTCGACCTGCTGGACACGCTGGTGCCGGTCTATGCTCGGGTTCTGCGTGAACTTGCCGATGCAGGGGCGGTGATGGTGCAGATCGACGAACCGGTTCTGGCGCTCGATCTTTCGACAAAAGCGCGTGAGGCGTTCACCAGCGCCTATGGTGCGCTCGCCAAGGCCGGGCCGGAACTTCTGCTCACCAGCTATTTCGGCCCGCTCGGCGACAATCTGCCGGCCGTTCTGGCCCTGCCGGTCGCGGCATTACATCTCGATCTCTGCCGCGGTTCGCTCGATCTCGGCCCCGTGCTCGATCATGCAAGGCCCGATCTCGGCCTGTCGCTCGGGCTGGTGAACGGGCGCAATATCTGGCGGGCCGATCTGCGCGCCTGCCTCGCCACCGCGCAGCGTGTCACCGAGGCCCGCGATCCGTCACGGCTGATGATCGCGCCGTCCTGCTCGCTGCTGCATGTGCCGCTCGACCTTGCCGAGGAAACCGCGTTGCCGAAGGCGCTGGTCGATAATCTCGCCTTCGCGATGCAGAAGCTGACGGAAATCAAGCTGATCGCCCGCGGCCTCGACGAGGGTGAAGCCGCGATCGCGGCAGCACTCGATGCGTCCGACGCCGCTCTCGCCGCGCGGGCGGCGAGCGAGGCTGTGCATGACAAGGCGGTTGCCGCCCGGCTCGCCGGAGTCACCGAGGCGATGAGGCATCGCCGTTCGGCGTTTCCGGTGCGCCGGACCGCGCAGCACGCGGCACTCGACCTGCCGCGTTTTCCGACCACGACGATCGGTTCCTTCCCGCAGACCGAGGAGGTGCGCCGTGCCCGTGCGGATCACGCCAGGGGTGCGATCAACGACGCGGCCTATGATGCGGCGATCGAAACCTGGACCCGCGAGGCGATCGCCTGGCAGGAAGCGGCAGGGCTCGATGTGCTGGTCCATGGCGAGTTCGAACGCAACGACATGGTGAAGTATTTCGGCGAGCGCCTCGCCGGCTTCGCCTTCACGAAGCATGGCTGGGTGCAGTCTTATGGCAGCCGTTGCGTTGCGCCGCCGATCGTCTGGGCGGATGTGTCGCGCTCCGAACCGATGACCGTGCGCTGGGCGCGCTTTGCCCAGTCGCTGACCGGAAAGCCGGTGAAGGGGATGCTGACCGGGCCGGTGACCATCTTGCAATGGTCGTTCGTGCGCGAGGATATTCCGCGCGCGACCACCTGCCGGCAGATCGCGCTCGCGCTGCGCGACGAGGTCGCCGATCTCGAAGCGGCGGGCATCGGCGTGATCCAGATCGACGAGCCGGCCCTGCGCGAGGGGCTGCCTTTGCGCGCCGCTGACCGGGATGCTTATCTCGCCTGGGCAGTGGAAAGCTTCCGGCTCGCCGCCTCTTCGGTCAGGGATGCGACGCAGATTCATACCCATATGTGCTACGCCGATTTCGAAGACATCCTCGACTCGATCGCGGCGCTGGATGCCGACGTGATCAGCATCGAGGCGACGCGCAGCCGGATGGCGCTTCTGGATGCGTTCGAGAAGCACAAATACCCGAACGAGATCGGGCCGGGCGTGTGGGATATCCACAGCCCGCGCGTGCCGGAGACCGAAGAGATGACGGCGCTGCTGGAGCGTGCCGCCGACCGGCTCGATGCCGACCGGCTCTGGGTCAACCCCGATTGCGGGTTGAAGACCCGGCGCTGGGACGAGGTGCGTCCGGCGATCGCGAACATGGTCGCCGCAGCACGCCGCCTGCGCGAAATCGCGGCCTGAGGCATCACTCCGCCGGGCCGGGCTGATACGTCTCAGCCCGGCGGAGAAGTGCGGTTATGGTTGCGGGCCGAATCCCGCATAGGGCTTCAGAGGGACGAGCGAAGAAACCTCAAGCATTCCCGCGGCCACGAGCGGCAGCGTCGCGAGTGTCGAACGCACCGCGTCCTCGCCGTCGGCCTCGACGAGAAGGCACGCACCGCCGGTATCGCCGCGGCTCCAGATCTGGCGGATGAAGCCGTCCGCATAAAGTTCCCTGGCACGCTGCCTCTCGGCTGCGAGATGGGGGACGAAGTCCGCATCGGCGAACCGTTCGGAGACGCGGCGAAACAGAACGATGAACTGCAATGTGCTGTCCTTCCGGAGGTTTCTGGGAATCTCGCATGGGCGACCGTACCGGTCCAGATCCTGATGGAAAGCGGGGGCGAGATGCCGGGAAAACCGCCTTGCTGTCAGCCTAGAGCAATATCCGAACAGATTGGATCATTCGATCCGGTCTGTTCGGATGAAATTGCCCGCCAGACAAAACCGGAGCCGATTCCGACTAATCGGAATCGGCTCCGGGGAACTGACAGAGATCGGCTCCCGGGATCAGCCGGCCCAGCGCAGGCCGCCATCGCAGACGATCGTCTGGCCCGACATGAAGGTATCGGCGATCAGAAAGGTAATGGCCGCCGCGATATCCTCGGGCTTTCCCACGCGCCCGGCTGGCGTTCTGGCAGCGATGTCAGCGAAAACGGCAGCCTTCTGTTCATCGGCGAGAAAATCCCACCAGGGCGTGTCGATCACGCCGGGCGAGACGGCATTGACGCGCAGCGGCTTGAGTTCGGCGGCGAGAGTCGGCACCAGTGCCGCAATGGCGGCATTGGCAGCGCCGATACCGGCGGTGCCGGGCATGGCGGCATGGGCTGTCACCGCCGAAATGAAAGTCAGGCTTCCATCCTTGCGCAGACAGGGAAGTGCTGCCTGGGCGGCGGCGAAATGCGCAAGGACTTTTTCCTCGAAACCGGCCTTCACTTCGGCCAGCGGGATCGATGCGAAAGGTCCGACGCCCTTGCCGCTGCCAAGGGCGAGCACGAGATGGTCGAACTCGCCGATGCTGCCGAAGGCGCCTGGCAGACCCACCGGATCGGCGGCATCCATGGCGCATGTACGGATATCGCCGGCAAGAGATTTTGCCGCCGTTTCCAGCCGGGCAGAGTTACGGCCGGCGATCGTGACCGTAAGTCCCTTGTCGAGAAGCAGGCGCGCGGTAGCCAGGCCGATGCCGGAAGAACCACCGACGATGACAATATGTTGGGAAGACATGTGAAGTTCCTTTTGTTTCAGAGAGATCGGAAATCGGTCAGGCTGTAGCCGCGCCGTTCAGGATGTCCTTGACATTGACGAGTGCGTTGCGGACGGCGGCGCCGCCCGCGTAAAACATGAGTTGCAAAATCGCCTCGATGATCTGCTCGCGGGTCGCACCGGCCCGGAGCGCCGCCTGGGTGTGAGCGCGCAACTGCGTGACGAGATGACCCTGCGTGACGCAGGCGGCGATCACCACGAGTTCTCGCGCCACACGGTCGAGACCGGGACGGGCGGTGATGCCGCCCAGCGCCCATTCGATCGACATGTCCGTGAAGTCGGGGCACAGCCCGTCCATGTCGCTGACCAGTGCGTCGGCGGCGCCGTCGCCGAACAATTCCGCGAGACAGGCAACGCCGCGGCGGCGGAGTTCGAGGTTGGAAATCAAGGTAATTCTCCTTTTCGACCAGTGAATGCCCGCAACCGTTACGATCAGGGGGATAACGAGGAGATTTCTAATTCACCAATCCAAACTGATAAATTCGGCTGTATTTTATTTTTTAAAAATGTAATTTTAGAATTATGGACCGACTGGAAAGCATGGCTGTCTTCGCGCGGGTGGTGGAATGCGGCAGTTTTGCCGCCGCTGCCGAAGGTTTCGGAATTTCGGCGGCGATGGCCGGGGTGCATGTACGCGCGCTGGAGCAGCGGTTCGGCGCCCGCCTGATCAACCGGACGACGCGCCGGCACAGCCTGACCGAGATCGGGCGGCTGTATTACGACCGGTGCAGGCAGATTCTGGGCGATGTCGCCGATGCGGAAGATTCCGCGGCGCAGCTCAGGGCCCGTCCGCAGGGGCGGCTCAAGGTCGCGACACCGGTTTCCTTCGGGGTTCATGCCGTGGCTCCGGCGTGCCGCGACTATATGACTGAAAACCCTGAGGTATTCATCGATTTGATGGTCAGTGACCGACCGGTCGACATGCTGGAGGAAGCCGTCGATGTCATGATCCGGATCGGCGATCTGGAGGACTCCTCAATGATCGCGATTCCGCTGATGCCTTATCGTTCACTGATCTGCGCCACCCCTGATTATCTGCACCGGCATGGTACACCCCGGCACCCGATGGACCTGTCCGGCCATAGGTGTCTGGGATTTGCCCATCCCGTTGCTTCCCGGGACTGGACGCTGCACGGACCGCAGGGCGCGATCCGGGTGCCGGTCACGCTGACGCTGACCGCCAATAACGGGGAGGCTCTGCGCATGGCGGCGCTGAGCGGGCTGGGGATCGTCATGCAACCGGAAATCCTGCTGCGCGCCGATATTCGCGCCGGATGCCTGGTGCCGGTGCTGGCGGAATTTCTGCCTCGTCCACGGCCGATGCACGTCCTGATCTTTCCCGATCGGCGGCCGACGCCGAAAATCCGCAGCTTCGTGGATTTTCTCTCCGCCCGCTTCAGGTATGAAAACAATCCCGCCGCATGATCGGGTAGATCAACGCCGCCATGCGTGAGCCGCGAAGTCGTTGCCGTCGGGGGCCTGCGGTGCTAGTCGCCCCGTAGACACGCCCGGCCCGGTTGCGTGACTTTCGGAGTTTCAAAATCAGTGTCTGCCCACCACTCTCACCTGCATCTGGCGGGGGGTTCTCCTATTGCGTTGATTCGCCGCCTTGGCGATTTCACAGCCGACCGCCGGGTTCTCTTTATCATGGGCCTTGCGGCGGTCACCGCCGTTCTTATCTCGTTCGTCGGCGTGGCGATGTTCCGGCTGATCGAACTGATCACCAACCTCTGCTATTTCGGCAAGTTCAGCTTCGCCTATGTGCCGTTCAGCAAGTCGCCGCTCGGCTGGGTCGTGGTGTTCATCCCGATCGCGGGTTCGATCATCGTCGGGTTGATGGCGCGCTATGGCACCGACAAGATCCGTGGTCACGGCCTTCCTGAAGCGATCGAGGCGATCCTGCTCGGCCGTTCGCGCCTCAGCGCGAAGGTCGCGATCCTCAAACCGACCTCTTCGGCCATCGTGATCGGCACGGGCGGACCGTTCGGCGCCGAGGGCCCGATCATCATGACCGGCGGTGCGATCGGTTCGCTGATCGCCCAGTGGCTTCCGGTGACCGACGCCGAGCGCAAGGCGCTTCTGGTCGCGGGCGCCTGCGCGGGTATGACCATCGTGTTCGGCACGCCTGTCGCGGCGATCATGCTTGCGGTCGAACTGCTTTTGTTCGAATGGACGCCGCGCAGCCTGCTGCCGGTCGCCACCGCCTGTATCGTCGCCGATGTGCTGCGCAGCTATTCCGGCCTCGCCTATCCGCTGTTTCCGTTCGTTGGCACCGTCCATATCGACATGCTCCATTTCGGTGCGTGGATCCTGGTGGGCATCTGCGGCGGTCTGGTCTCCGGCTTCCTCACCCGCATCGTCTACGTGATCGAGGATGCGTTTCGCCGCATTCCGATCCACTGGATGTGGTGGCCGGCCCTCGGTTCTATTGTGGTAGGCATCGGCGGACTGATCGACCCCAACGTGCTCGGGCTCGGCTATGCCAATATCGAGGCCGAACTGCGCGGCGATTTCGGCCCCGGTCAGGGACTCAGCCTTCTGGTCGTCAAAACCATCGTCTGGGCGATCGCTCTCGGCTCGGGTACATCGGGTGGAACGCTGGCCCCGCTGATGATGATCGGCGGCGCGATGGCGGCGGCTTCCGTCGGCATCCTGCCTCTGGCGAGTCCTGGTTTCTGGCCGCTGCTGGGGATGTCGGCGGTGCTCGGCGGCACGCTGCGCCTGCCGCTCACCTCGATCTTCTTCGCTATCGGTGTTACCGGAAACACTCACGTCCTTCTGCCGCTTCTGGTCTGCTGCATGGCGGCCCATACCGTCACCGTACTTCTGATGAAGCGGGATATCCTGACCGAGAAAGTGGCGCGGCACGGCCATCACGTGACGCGCGAATACCGGGCCGATCCCTTCGCGCTCGCTTTGGTCCGGGATGTCATGGTCAAGGAGGTGGAAACCCTGCCGTCGACGATGACCTTGCATGACGCGACCCGCTTCCTCACCTCGCCGGGGGCGAAGCATCCGAGCTTTCCGGTGGTCGACGAGCAGAACCATGTACTCGGCATTCTCAACCCGCCGACGATTCTCGGCTGGCGGCGCTCCGGCAAGCATCGCACGGCGACCCTCGCGGAGTTGTTCGCGGGAGAGAGGCCGCTGCCGGTCGCTCATTCGGATGAATATCTCGAAGGCGTGATCGACCGCATGACCAAGGCCAACGTTGCCCACATGGCCGTGGTCTCGCGCGAGGATCAGACCCTTGCCGGCTATGTCGGCTGGAAGGATCTGCTCAATGTTCGCTCGCGGATGCGCGAGGAAGAGAATCGCCGGGTCGTGTTTTACCGCGTTCGGTGAACGCGGGACTTCATCCGGCGGGCTGGTCGTTGCTGACCACCTCTCCGGTCCGTTTCGCCGGAGGGGCTTTGACAACCGGTGCGGGCGGCGAACCAACCTCCGGCTTCGTCGCGGCATCGGCGGCAATTGCGGCACGGCGGCGGAAATAGCGGTCGCGCTTGGTTTCCGCCGCGGAGACGCGATGATGTACGCGCAGCAGGTCGGCACGGGAAATGATGCCGGCCAGTTTGCCTTCGTTATCGACGACGGGCATTCGCGCCGTGTCCTCGGCGATCATCCGGCTGATCACCGTATTCGCCATTTCGCCGGCCCAGGCGGTGATCGTGGGGCGGTCGGCGAGCGCCTCGCCGAGTTTGACGGATCGATCCACGGTATTGCCGATCCAGGCGAGAATGTCGGAACGGGAGACCATGCCGACCAGGTCGCCGTTGTCGTCGGTGACCGGATAGGCGCGGTGGCGCGGTTCGGGTGCGAGAAAATAGTCGATCGCATTGCCGATGGTCATGCTCGAATTGAGGGTTTCCGCCGGGCTCGCCATGATCTCGCCGGCGCGCGTGATCGAGAACGGATCGACGATGTATTCGCGATTGAAATGATGGCCGTGCCGGGAGATTTTTTCGGTCAGGACCGACCGTTTCATTACCAGGATGGTGACCGCCGAACTCGCCATCGATGCGGTGATGATCGGCAGCAGGATGCTGTAATTGCCGGTCAGTTCGACCGCGAACAGGGTCGAGGTCAGCGGCGAGCGCAAGGTTCCGCCCAGAATCGCGGCCAGACCGATGACCGCCCAGAAGCCGGGTGCCGCGTGCGGGAAAATCGGGGCGAGTATGGTGCCGATCGCGCCACCCATCATCATCAGCGGCGCCAGCGTGCCGCCCGAGGTGCCGGAGCCGAGTGCGATCGACCAGATGACCGCCTTGACGAGGATGAGTTTGACCGCTGCCATCCCGGTCAGCCCGCCGGCCAGGAGGTGTCTGATGTTCGGATAGCCCACGCCCAGCGCCAGCGGGTCGAACATGCCGCCGATGCCGACGACCAGACCGCCGAGAGCCGGCCACCACATCCAGTGGATCGGCAGTTTCAGAAAGCCGTCCTCGGCGGCATAGACCATGATGGTGAGCAGCGCCGAGAGAAAACCGGCGATGATTCCCATACCGACCCAGCCGATCGCGTGGATCGGGTCGACGATGGCGCCCCCGACATAGGGGAACAGCGGAGACGGCATGAGGATGTATTTCCGCTCGACCGCTGCGGTGATGCAGGCGACCGCGACCGGAAGGAAGCTGCGCGGCTTGAGTTCGAGCAGAAGCAGTTCGATCGCGAACATGATCGCCGCGGCCGGCGTGCCGAACACCGCGGTCATGCCCGCGCAGGCGCCGGCGATCATGAGTGTCTTGCGTTCGGCGTCGGTGAGCGAGAAGCACTGGGCAAGCAGCGAGGCAGTCGCGCCGCCGGTCATGATGATCGGGCCTTCGGCGCCGAACGGTCCGCCCGTGCCGATCGAAAGCGCCGACGAGATCGGCTTCAGGATCGTGACCTTCACGTCGAGTCTCGACCCGTTGAACATGATCGCTTCCAGCGCCTCGGGAATCCCGTGGCCGCGGATTTTCTCGGAGCCGTAGCGGGCCATGATGCCGACGATGATGGAGCCGACCACCGGAATCAGGATGGTCCAGTAGGCGGGATGGCCGTGATGCAGTACCCCGCCGGGCTCTATTACTCTGGTCGACCAGACGCCGTAATAGGACAGATTGTTGATCAGCTTGATCAGCTTCAGCAGAATCCAGCCGGCGGCGACGCCGAACGTCCCGGCGATCAGGCCGAGAGCCGAGATCGGGAGAATGCTTCGATCGGTCGTGTAGTCGCCGAGCTCGGCAATGCCGGCCGCCCGTCGGGTCTTGGTTTTCATGAAGCCGGAATTCCAGTCTGGCGAAAATTCGTGCTATTGCCGTGACTAATATCGTAATACGATATATATAGACAAGAGGGTTCCCGGGTTCGAATACGCATGTCTGGCACGATGCTTTCCGATCACGATTATCAGATGCTGGCGAGATTCCGCTACGCGCTGCGCCGCTTTCTGTTCCTGAGCGAGACAGCGGCGCGTGGTGCCGGGCTGACGCCGCGCCAGCATCAGGCTCTGCTCATGATCAAAGGAGAGGATGGAACCGTGCCGATCGGTATCGGCGATCTCGCCGAGCGCCTTGCACTGCATCATAACAGTGTGGTCGAACTGGCTGATCGCCTGACCGAGTCGGGATTCATCGTCCGGTTACCGGACCAGGAGGATCGCAGACGGGTGCGTCTCGCCCTGACTCCGGCGGGAGAGGAAAAACTCGCCGATCTCTCCGCGATTCACCTGGAAGAATTGCGCCGGATGCGCCCGGTGCTTCAGCGCATGATCGACCGGCTCACATAGAGACCGTATAGCCCCGCCCGGGTCGAAACCCGGACGGGGAGCGATTCGGCGGCTACTGGTTGATCTGTTCGGACCGGCTGGTCGTTGTCGTCGTGGTCGAAGGCATACCCGGCGGGGGCAGCGGGGCGGCCATCACCGGCGGCGGGGGCATCGGCCGGCTTGTGGTTTCCTGCGTCGTCGTGACGGTCCGCGACGGAGCAGGCCCCGATGAACAGGCGGACAAGGCGGCTACCCCCCCGATCAGGGTAAGCCCCAGCATCAGCCGCAGGCTGGTTCGTTTCAGGTCGGCTTGTTTTGTATTCATTGCATTTCTCCTGTTGTTGCCGCGCCATTTCAGGGTGACGATGTGGTCGTGGTGGTGCGCCGTGTCGTGGTTGCGGAGTATGGTACCGGCGGCGTCACCGTTGTGCTGCGGCTGATCGTGGCGGCTTCGCCGGAGTTCCCGTAAGTCGTCTTCTGCGATGAGGTTCGCGAGCCGTAGCCGTCGTCGGTATGACGGGTGACCGTCGTGCTCAGCGTCCCCGGTGGCGGCGGAGCGATCACTGGCGCCGGTAGCGGAGGCGTTGATGTGGTGACCGTGGATTGCGTTGTCGTCGTTTGCGCGAAGGCCACGCCGCTGATCAGCGTCAGGGCAGCCAGACTTGGCAGGATGCAGGTTTTCATGACTGTATCTCCAATCATTGATTCGCGACCAGAAGTCTTTACGAAAAGCCATTGAGAAAGACCTTGGTCATGGAAAATCATTCGTAAAATGTTTGGATCAATTCGGAACGATTCCAATAAAATTACTTTTACAGATTCATTAGATATTTTGTATT
>DASVGZ010000174.1:0-4502 GCA_036379275.1 Acidiphilium sp.
CGGTCGAGTTGCGCCTTGATCTGCTCGATCACCAGATCGGTGCCGGAGGTGACGATGGTGATCCGGCTCCGCCGCCGGTCATCCTCGACCGGCGCCACGGTCAGGCTGTCGATATTGTAGCCCCGGCCTGAAAACAGCCCGATCACCCGCGCGAGCACGCCGGATTCGTTTTCGACCAGAACGGAAATGGTGGCGGAGCGCAGGCGCTGTTCGACGATCGCGTTCATCAGACCAGCACCAACCCTTCATCGGTTATCCCCGCCGCCTCGGCCTCGTGCTCGGGGCCGAGAATCATCTCGTTATGCGCCGCCCCCGAGGGGATCATCGGGAAACAGTTTTCCTTGGGATCGACGCAGATATCCGCGATCACCGGCTGGTCGATCGCGAGCATCTCGGCGATCACCCCGTCCAGTTCGTCGATCGACTGCGCCCGCAGCCCGACGCCGTGGAAACTCTCGGCGAGCTTCACGAAATCCGGCAGCGCCGCCGAGTAACTTTCGGAATAGCGGCCGCCATGCAGCAACTCCTGCCACTGGCGCACCATCCCCATATACTGGTTGTTGAGGATGAACACCTTCACCGGCAAACGATACTGCGCCAGCGTGCCGAGTTCCTGAATGTTCATCAGGGTGCTGGCCTCGCCGGCGATGTCGATCACCAGAGCGTCGGGATGCGCGATCTGCACGCCCGCCGCCGCCGGCAGGCCATAACCCATCGTGCCCAGCCCGCCCGAGGTCATCCAGTGATTCGGCTTGTCGAACCGGAAATGCTGGGCCGCCCACATCTGATGTTGGCCGACTTCGGTGGTGACGAAGGTTTCACGGTCCCGCGTCATTTCCCAGAGCCGTTTGATCGCGTGCTGCGGTTTGATCACCGCACCCTTCTTGAAGCTTTGGGTGAATTTCAGACCGTCCTTCTTCCGCCATGTCTCGATCCGCTGCCACCATGCGGCCAGCGCGGCGCGGTCCTGCCGCGCAGTGTCGCGTTTCCAGGCGTCGATCAGCGCGCGCAGCGCGAGCCCGGCATCGCCGACCACCGCGACATCGACGACGACGTTCTTGTTGATGTTGGCGGGATCGATATCGATATGGATTTTCCGCGCACCGGGCGCGAAGGCGTTGAGCCGCCCGGTCACCCGGTCATCGAACCGCGCGCCGACATTGATGATCAGGTCGGTGCCGTGCATCGCGAGGTTGGCCTCGTAGGTGCCGTGCATCCCGAGCATCCCGAGAAACGCGGGGTTGGACGCCGGAAACGCGCCGAGCCCCATCAGGGTCGAGGTCACCGGCGCGCCGGTCAGCCCGACGAATTCGATCAGCAGTTCGGAAGCCTGCGGCCCCGCGTTGATCACGCCGCCGCCGGTGTAGAAAACCGGACGCCGCGCCGCGCGGATCAGCCGCGCCGCCTCGGCGATCCGCGCCGGATCGGGCTCGGTGCGCGGGCGGTAGCTGCGGTGCCCGCCGGCCACCGGTTCGGCATAGGGCGCGGGGTTGATCAGGATGTCCTTCGGCAGATCGATCAGTACCGGTCCTGGCCTTCCGGTGCGCGCGACCAGAAACGCCTCGTGAACCACACGGGCGAGATCGTCCGAGCGCTTGACCAGATAATTGTGCTTGGTCGCCTGCCGGGTGATGCCGGTGGTGTCGGCTTCCTGAAACGCATCGTTGCCGATCAGATGGGTCGGCACCTGACCGGTCAGGCAGACGACGGGAATGCTGTCCATCAGCGCATCGACCAGTCCGGTCACCGCGTTGGTTGCACCGGGGCCGGAGGTGACCAGAACCACGCCGGTCTTGCCGGTCGAGCGCGCATAGCCTTCCGCCGCGTGAACCGCTGCCTGCTCGTGGCGCACCAGAACGTGGCGGATCGCGTTCTGCTGGAACAGCGCGTCGTAAATCGGCAGCACCGCCCCGCCCGGATAGCCGAAAATAACCTCGACCCCCTGCGCCTTGAGCGCACGGAGAAGGGTTTCGGCACCGGAAGTCGCGGCGGTGTTGACGGCGTTCATGACGATGTCCCGTTTGACAGAAAATCAGGCGTAACCCGGCCGCATCCTTTGCGTCAACTTGGGTCGTTAATAAACGACACAGTGAAGTCGAGGTTTCTTTCCAGAAATTGCGCATCTCCATCGAAACGCGCATGGATGATATGCGTAGACCGCTCGTCTGTTAATTTCTGGTGCCGAAACCAGGTCGCCTGCCGTTTGGTATAGGCAATGGTCGCGCCGATCGCCCGTTCTGTGGCGTCGTCGAGGCCGATCTCGCCGGCGAGATGCGCCATCAGTTCCGGCACGCCATGGGCGCGCAGGCCGGGCAGGGCGGGGTTGAGCCCGCGCGCGGCAACGGCCCGAACCTCGTCGAGTGCGCCGGCCTTCAACATGGCCGAGAAACGCCGGCGGATCGCCTCCCGCAGTTCCGCACGCGGCGGATCAAGCAGGATCAGTTTCGGCATCCAGCCGGTGAGCCGCTCGCGCGGCTCCGCCTGCCACGCGGCGAGGCCGCGTCCGGTACCGATCAGCACCTCGGCGGCCCGGGCGAGGCGCTGGGAATCGCTCGGGCGCAGTTTCGTTGCCGTTTCGCCGTCGCGCGCCGCAAGCCAGTCATGCAACCATGCCGGGCCATGGTCGGCCAGCATCTCGCGCGCCTCGGTCCGGGCAGCCATGCCGGGATCGGGGATCGCCGCGATGCCGTTGATCAGCGCACCGAGATACATCCCGGTGCCGCCGCACAGAACCGGTAGATCCGCCCGCCCGGTTTTCACCCGTTCGAGTTCGGCCAGCGCCGCCTGCCGCCACCACGCCGCATCCACTGCCTGATCGAGCGCGCGCACGCCGTAGAGCCGGTGCGGCGCCCGCGCCTCGTCTTCGGGCGAGGGTCGCGCGGTAATGATCTGCCATTCGGCATAGCACTGCATCGCGTCGGCATTGATCACCGCCCCGCCCAGCCGTTCGGCCAGAGCGAGCGCCAGAGCGGATTTGCCCGAGGCGGTCGGTCCGGCGACGATCGCCAGCGGCCTTGCCCCATGCGGCCTTGCTCCGTCATGCGCGATTGCTTTAGGCGATGCCCCCATGAGATTTGTTCTGGTCCTGGTCGCCGCGCGCGACAAGATTACCCTCACCGATGCCATGCTCGCCCGCGCGCGCGCGCTGGTCGCGGGTGGTGAGCCGGTCTGGCTGTCGCCGGGCGAGGCCGCGGAAATTCCCTGCATGGCGGAACCCGATCGGGCGGACCTTGCGGCCGCGCTCAATCATGCCCCGGTCGACGCGCTCTGCGTGAAGGCGCGCGGGCGGCGCAAGGCGGTGCTGATCGCCGACATGGACAGCACCATCGTCACCAGCGAAACCCTCGACGAGGTTGCCGGCGAGGCCGGGCTGAAGGACCGGATCGCCGCGATCACCGTGCGATCGATGGCGGGCGAGGTCGATTTCGCCGACGCCCTGCGCGAGCGGATCGCTCTTCTGAAGGGGCTCGACATCGCGGCGCTGGACCGCACCTGGCGGCACACCGCGTTCATGCCCGGCGCGCGCGAACTGGTGGCGACGATGCGCGCCAACGGCGCGGTCACCGCCCTCGTTTCCGGCGGGTTCACCTTCTTCACCGCGCGGGTCGCCGCCGAACTCGGGTTCGACACGCACCGCGCCAACGTCCTGCTCGACGATGGCTCGCGCCTGACCGGCAAGGTCGCCGAGCCGGTGCTCGACCGCGATGCCAAACGCACCGCCCTGCACGAGATCGCGGAACAGCGCGGCGTGAAACTCGCGGCTACCATGGCGGTGGGTGACGGCGCCAACGACCTCGCGATGATCGCCGATGCCGGTATGGGCATCGCCTATCATGGCAAGCCGGTGGTCACCGCGCAGGCAAGACTCCGGGTCGATCACGCCGACCTTCGCGCCCTGCTGTTCGCCCAGGGCTACCCGGCTTCGGTTTTCCGGGCCTGAATTCCGAGGCGCGGGATTTCGATCGCCGGGCACCGGTCCATCACCACGGTCAGGCCGGCGTCACGCGCCAGCGCCGCCGCCTCCAGGTTGACCACGCCGAGCTGCATCCAGACGATTTTTGCTCCGAGCCGGATCGCATCCTGCACCGGCTGCATCACCTTGTCCGAAGCCCGGAACAGATCGACCATTTCCAGCGGCGCGGCCTCGTCGAGGCTGCCGGCGACCCGCCGCCCGTGCAGCGCCTGTCCGGCAAGCCCGGGATTGACCGGGGTCACATCGAATCCGCGCCCGATCAGGAATTTCAGCACACCATTCGAGGGCCGCTCCGGCCGTGCCGAGGCGCCGACCAGAGCGATCCGCCGCGTGGTCGTCAGAATGTGTCGGATCGCGTCGTCATCCAGTCCGTCGATTGTCATTATCCCCTCCTGACCCGCCTCTGGCCGGTTTCGCTCCGCTCCTGTAAGCGGCAAGGCGATGCGCTCGGCAAGACCCTGGTTCATATTCCTGTTCGGCCTGATCACGGTGGCGATCTGGTACTGGCCGAACCGCCCGCTTGCAGGCG
>DASVGZ010000175.1:0-2976 GCA_036379275.1 Acidiphilium sp.
CCGCGGCGCTACGCAAGGCCGTCGCCGCGAAATTCAAACGTGACAGCGGAATCGACTACAAGCCGGAGGAAATCATCGTCTCCACCGGCGGCAAGCAGGTCATCTTCAACGCCATGCTCGCGACCATCGAGGCCGGTGACGAGGCGATCATCCCCACCCCGTGCTGGGTCAGCTACCCGGACATCGTTCAGCTCGCCGAGGGCAAGCCGGTTTTCGTCCCCTGCGGCCAGAACCACGGGTTCAAGCTGCGCGCCGAGGATCTGGAAGCCGCGATCACCCCGCGCACCAAATGGCTGATCCTGAACTCGCCCTCCAACCCGACCGGCGCCGCCTATTCGGCGGAAGACCTCAGGCCGATCTGCGACGTTCTGCTCCGTCACCCGGATGTCCGGGTTTTCACCGACGATATCTATGAAAAACTGGTCTATGACGGGTTCAAACCGGCCACCATCGTCGAGGTCGAACCCCGCCTGCGCGACCGCACGGTGACGATGAACGGCTGCTCGAAGGCCTATGCGATGACCGGCTGGCGCATCGGCTTCTGCGGCGCGCCGCTGCCCCTGATCAAGGCGATGGACAAGTTGCAGAGCCAGTCCACCTCGAACACCTCGTCGGTCTCGCAGGCGGCGGCGCTCGCCGCGCTGAACGGGCCGGAGGACGCGATCGATGTCATGCGCAAGGCCTACCGCGCGCGGCGCGACCTCGTGGTAGACATGCTGAACGCGGCCCCCGGCCTGACCTGCTCGAAGCCCGAGGGCGCGTTCTACGTGTTCCCGTCGATCCATGGCTGCATTGGCAAGACCACCGAAGGCGGCACCAAAATCACCGATGACGAGGCGTTCGTGACCGCGCTGCTCGAAGAGCAGGGCGTCGCCACCGTGCATGGCAGCGCCTTCGTCTATCCCGGCTATTTCCGGGTCAGCTACGCCACCGGCACCGAGGCGCTGCGCGACGCCTGCACCCGGATCCAGAATTTCTGCAAGGGCATGAAATGACCGAACCGTCCGACACCCCGGCGACCGCATCGCTCGGGGTGATCGGGCTGCTCGGCGGCATGAGCTGGGAAAGCTCGGCCGAATACTACCGCATCATCAACGAGGCGGTGCGCGACCGGCTCGGCGGCCTGCGCTCGGCCCGCTGCCTGATGTGGTCGTTCGATTTCGGCGAGATCGAGGCGTTGCAGCACGCCGGCGACTGGGACCGGGCGACCGGACTGATGATCGAGGCCGCTCGACGGCTCGAAGCTGGCGGCGCCGATTTCTTCCTGATCTGCACCAACACGATGCACCGCATGGCCGATGCGGTGGCGGCCTCGGTGCATATCCCGCTGCTGCATATCGCCGATCCCACCGCGCGGCGGATTCTCGATGCGGGATTCGGCCGGGTCGGGCTGCTCGGCACCGCCTTCACCATGGAGCAGGATTTCTACAAGGGCCGACTGCGGGACCGGTTCGGGCTCGACGTTCTGGTGCCCGACGAAGCGGATCGCGCGCTGGTCCATCGCATCATCTACGAGGAACTCGTCCGGGGCGTGGTGAAGCCGGAATCGCGTATGGCCTACCGCAATGCAATTGCCCGACTCGTGGAACGCGGTGCGCAGGCGGTGATCCTGGGCTGCACCGAGATCATGCTTCTGGTCGGGCAGGATGACAGCCCGGTCCCGGTCTTCGACACCACGACCCTCCACGCCGGGGCGGCGGTGGAGCGGGCGCTGTCCGGTATCGTCACGACCTGAACC
Source organism: Acidiphilium sp. (assembly GCA_036379275.1). GTDB lineage: Bacteria > Pseudomonadota > Alphaproteobacteria > Acetobacterales > Acetobacteraceae > Acidiphilium. The sequence continues at coordinate 1,739 of DASVGZ010000175.1, forward strand.
GCCGCCCTCCGGCAGCGGCGAGTCGATCAGGGCAGGGGCCGGGCTTGCCTGCGCCACGATCCAGGCATATAAGAACAAATAAAGAACATTAACGTCCTGGCAAGCACCGCGAAGGGTCCGACTCGTTGCTATCCCGTCGCAAGCGAAATTTGTGATGAAACTTGATGTTGTGGGTCATTGCACCATGCCCATCTATATGTTGTTATGCTCTTCGCGAACTTGATCGGAGAAGAAGCAGCGATGAACGCGATCACCCGAACCGAACCGGCAATGCTGGAAAACCTCAACAACGCCGTCCAGTTGCCAGGCCGGCACCAGGTCCGGCTCGACCGCTCGCGCGATTCCCTGCTCACCGATTTCGGCCGGGCGACCTTGGACGACCGCTATCTTCTGCCCGGCGAGAGCTATCAGGATCTGTTCGCCCGCGTCGCCTCCTATTACGGCGACGACACCGCGCACGCCCAGCGCATCTACGACTATATCAGCCGCCTGTGGTTCATGCCGGCGACCCCGGTGCTCTCCAACGGCGGCACCTCGCGCGGGCTGCCGATCTCCTGCTTCCTCAACGAGGCGTCGGACAGTCTCGAGGGCATCGTCGATCTCTGGAACGAGAATGTCTGGCTCGCCAGCAAGGGCGGCGGCATCGGCTCCTACTGGGGCAATTTGCGCTCGATCGGCGAGAAGGTCGGGCAGAACGGCAAGACCTCCGGCGTGGTGCCGTTCATCCGGGTGATGGACAGCCTGACCCTCGCGATCTCCCAGGGCTCGCTCCGGCGCGGCTCGGCGGCGGTCTACCTGCCGGTCACGCATCCGGAGATCGAGGAGTTCGTGGAGATGCGCCGCCCGACCGGCGGGGATCCGAACCGCAAGGCGCTCAACCTGCATCACGGCATCCTGGTGCCAGACGCCTTCATGCGCGCCGTCGAGGCCGACGAGGACTGGCCGCTCACCTCGCCCAAGGACAACTCGGTGGTGCGCACCATCGGCGCGCGCTCGCTATGGATCCGCATCCTGACCTCGCGCATCGAGACCGGCGAGCCGTATCTGGTGTTTTCGGATCACGTGAACCGCGCGCGTCCCGAGCATCACAAGCTCGCCGGGCTCACGGTGAAGACCTCCAACCTGTGCAGCGAGATCACGCTGCCCACCGGTATCGACCAGCACGGCCAGGAGCGGACAGCGGTCTGCTGTCTCTCCTCGCTCAATCTCGAGGCCTGGTTCGAGTGGGAGAAGCATCC
>DASVGZ010000176.1:0-2441 GCA_036379275.1 Acidiphilium sp.
GCGGCTTGAACCCGGATGGCGCGCGGCCTATACGCGGTGCGGCGCGGGTGTAGCTCAATGGTAGAGTCCCAGCCTTCCAAGCTGGTTGTGCGGGTTCGATCCCCGTCACCCGCTCCAGCCGTCCCGCGTGTGGTCCCTGCCTTGCACGTGTCATGGTTTCGCGGTCGCACTTGACAGCGAAGCCCGCGCGTTGTGCAAGGCGTGCGGATGCGCGCGCTGTCGGCAGCCTGTTTCCACAGGGGTGTAGCTCAATTGGCTAGAGCGCCGGTCTCCAAAACCGGAGGCTGGGGGTTCGAGACCCTCCACCCCTGCCAGGAACCGGTTGCGCCGGTGTGGGCGTGCGATGCGGAAATCTGAAACTATACGATGGAGCGGCCGAAGTTGGCTTTCAATCCGGCGAAATTCCTGAGCGAGGTTCGCAGCGAGGCGACCAAGACGACCTGGCCTACCCGCAGGGAGACACTGGTCACCACCGGTGTCGTGCTTGCGATGGTCGTGGCGACGATCGTGTTCTTTCTGGTGGTGGATCAGGTGATCAGCCTCGGCATCCGGGCGCTGTTCGGCTTTGGGGGTTGAGATCGTATAATGGCTAAGCGCTGGTATGTCCTGCATGTGTATTCCGGGTTCGAGAAGAAGATCGCGACCCAGATCACCGAGACCGCCGAACAGAAGGGTCTGTCCGACCAGATCGAGCAGGTGATGGTCCCCACCGAGGAGGTGGTCGAGATCCGCCGCGCCCAGAAGGTGAACGCGGAGCGGAAATTCTTCCCCGGCTATGTGCTGGTGAAGATGGAAATGACCGACGACGCCTGGCATCTGGTTCGCGACATTCCGAAGGTCACCGGGTTTCTCGGCTCCAAGATCCGGCCGACGCCGATTTCCGACTCCGAGGCCGAGCGCATGATGCGCCAGGTTCAGGAAGGCACCGAGCATCGCCGCCCGGCGGTGGTGTTCGAGATCGGCGAGCAGGTGCGCGTGGCCGACGGCCCGTTCACCAGCTTCAACGGCACGGTCGAGGATGTCGACGAGGAAAAGGGCAGGGTGAAGGTCTCGGTCTCGATTTTCGGCCGGCCCACCGCGGTCGAACTCGAATACGGGCAGGTCGAGAAGGTCTGAGTCGGCACCCCGGCCGGACGCCGGATTCGGCTCAGGCGGTTTCGAGCAGGACGCCCTTGCTGGTGCTTTCCAGCGCGACTTCACCGGTTGCGAGCAGAGTGAGGGTTCCGGTGCAGCCGACGATGGTGCCGAGGCCGGGTTTCGGCGTGATTTCGGTGATGGTCCAGCGGATCAGGGCGCGCGCTTCCATCGGCACCGCGCGGCGGAAGCGGAAGCTGAATTCGAGGCCGACGGTGGGGCCGATCCGGGAAAACCAGGCGGCGCTCAGGCCCATCATCCGCGCCGTGGTTTCGGTGCCGCTGGCGATCAGCCCGCCGAATCGGGACGCTCCGGCAAGGTCCGCATCGTGGTGCATCGGGTTGAGATCGCCGGCGAGGCGGGCGAAATTCTGCGATGCGGCGGTCTCGAACACATGTTCGGTCTCGAAAACCGCGCCGAGCCTCACCATCTCGTCCATGCCAGCCGCTCCCCTGTTACCCTTGTCCGGCGCCACCCTTGTCCGGCATTCGACACCGTGGCACTCACATCGGCCGATGAAAGCGCCAGATGATGCCATGAAAGTGCCATAGGGGCAGGGATACGTCCATTCATCCGGCAATGACGCCGGTATTTTGTTTTTACTTTTTGTTCTCTTTCTTGTTCTCGGGGGGTCCCTTGTCGATGAAGCCCTTGCGCAAAGCGGTTCTGCCGGTCGCCGGTCTGGGCACGCGATTTCTTCCGGCCACCAAGGCGATTCCCAAGGAAATGCTGCCGGTGGTCGACAAGCCGCTGATCCAGTACGCGATCGATGAGGCGAGAGCGGCGGGAATCGAGCAGTTCTGCCTGATCACCGGCCGGGGCAAGACCGCGCTGATCGATCATTTCGATGTCGCCTTCGAACTTGAGGCGACTCTCGCCGAGCGCGGCAAGGACGCGGAACTGACCATGCTGCGCGCCGAGGCGATGGAGCCGGGCTCGATCGTCACCGTGCGCCAGCAGGTGCCGCTCGGCCTCGGCCATGCGATCTGGTGCGCGCGCGCCTTCATCGGCGACGATCCGTTCGCGATCCTGCTGCCTGACGATCTGGTGCTGAGCGATACGCCCTGCCTGAAGCAGCTCGCCGACGTGTATCGCGAGACCGGCGGCAATGTCGTCGCGGTCGAGGAAGTGCCGATGGAGCACGTTCATCGCTACGGCGTGCTCAGGACCGGCGAGACCGAGGGCAACCGGGTCGAGGTTCTCGGGCTGGTCGAGAAGCCGAAGCGCGAGGTGGCGCCGTCCAACCTGTCGATCATCGGCCGCTACGTGCTGCGCCCCGATGTGATCCAGCACCTCGCGCGGATGGA
>DASVGZ010000177.1:0-2442 GCA_036379275.1 Acidiphilium sp.
CGACGCAATCGTGATGATCGAGAACATCGTCACCCAGCACGAGCGCGGGCTTACCGGTGTCGAGGCGGCGCTCGCCGGCGCACGGCAGATCGGTTTCACCGTATTCTCGATCACCGTTTCGCTGGTCGTCGTGTTCCTGCCGCTGACCCTGATGGGCGGAATCATCGGCAGCCTGTTCTACGAATTCGCGATGACGCTTTCGGTCGCGATCGTCATTTCCGGCCTCGTCTCGCTGACGGTCACGCCGATGATCTGTGCGCATTTCATGGGCCGCACGCCGAAAATCGGTCGGCAGTCGCGCATCGCAAGCGGGATCGACCGGCTCTATCATGGCAGTCTTGCCGCCTATGCGCGCAGTCTGGACTGGGCACTCGCGCATCGCTGGCTGATGCTCGCCTCTTTCGCGCTCACGCTGATCCTGACTGTCTTTCTCTATATCAAGGTGCCCAAGGCCTTCATCCCGGAAGAGGATACCGGCTTCATCATGGGCCAGACCATCGCGTCGTCGGACGTGTCGTTCGACCGGATGCAACACTTGCAGGCCGAGGTCGTGAAAATCATCCTGGCCAACAAGGCGGTCGATACGCTCAGCTCGCGTGTCGGTGTCACCAACGGATTTTCCGCGGGCAATCGCGGGCATCTGGACATCGGGTTGAAACCGCTGTCCGAGCGGAGCGTTTCCGCGCAGGACGTGGTTCAGCAGTTGAGCGCCGAGCTCAAAAAAATTCCAGGCATTACCACGCAAATGCATGTGGCACAGGATATTTCGATCGGCGGCCAGTCGAATGGCGGCGCCTACAGTTTTTCGGTGCTCGATCCGTCGTTGTCCGATCTCGATCGGGTCACCGATGAAATCCAGGCCAAACTGGATACCCTGAAATCGATCGACAATGTCTCGACCGATCAGGACAAGGCGCAGACCCAGATCATGATCGACATCAACCGCAATGCCGCGGCACGGCTCGGCGTGTCGATCGCGGCGATCGATTCGGAACTCGCCAATGCCTACACCCAGCGTCAGATCTCCAGAATCTATCAGGCGCAGAACCAGTATGCGGTGGTGATGAAGGTGCCGGCCGCGCTCGATCGGGCGCCGAGCCAGCTCGACCGTCTTTTCGTCAACGGCACAAAGGGACCGGTGCCGCTGCGTCAGCTCGTCACTGTCACCCGGGGCACGGCGCCGCTTTCGGTCAGCCATGAGAATGGCATTCCCGCCGGCACGATCACGTTCAATGCCGGCAAGGGGGTATCGCTTGGCACCGCGATCAATGACGTGAAAAAAGCAATCGCCACCCTGCCGCTGCCGGCGGATGTGCATATCCAGTTCGGCGGCAATGCCAAGTATTTCATGCAGTCGATCGAACAGGAACCGCTGCTGATCCTTGCCGCCCTGATCGCGATCTATATCGTTCTCGGCGTTCTCTATGAAAGTCTCACCCAGCCGTTGACGATTCTGTCCACCCTGCCTTCGGCAGGCGTCGGGGCGTTACTGGCGCTGCTGATCGCGGGGATTCCGATGTCAGTGATCGGGGTGATCGGCATTTTCATGCTCATGGGCATCGTGAAAAAGAACGGCATCATGCTGGTCGATTTCGCGTTCGACGCCGAACGGAACGGCGGGATGTCGCCGCAGGAGGCGATCCGCGCCGCCTGCCTCGAACGGTTCCGGCCGATCATGATGACCACGCTTGCCGCCATGCTCGGCGCCGTGCCGCTCGCCTTCGCGGTCGGCACCGGCTACCAGTTGCGCCGCCCGCTCGGCGTTTCGGTGATCGGCGGGCTTCTGGTCTGTCAGGCGCTGACCCTCTATTCGACGCCGGTGATCTATCTGGCGCTCGCCGGTTTCGGCAAGCGCCGCGCCCGGCGGATCGCAACCATGCCGGCGGAATGACTTTACGTTATCGGGCGAGGTCGCGGTAAAGCCTTGCATAGTGCCGAGCCGGCTGCGTCCATGAAACATCGAGGGCCATGGCGTTGCGCTGCATCCGCCGCCACATCGTCCGGTTCTCATGAAGTGCGGCCGCGCGGCGCAGCGCCGTGACCAACCCGGCGGCAGTGACCGGAGCGAACTGAACGCCGGTCGCAACGCCCGTGTTGATTCCAGCCTCGTTCGCGTCGATCACCGTGTCGGCAAGTCCGCCGACGCGCGAAACCACCGGGATCGCGCCGTAGCGTTGCGCCGAAAGCTGGGTGAGGCCGCACGGCTCGAAGCGCGAGGGGACGAGAATTGCGTCGGCCCCACCCTGAATCAGGTGTGCAAGTGCTTCCTCGAAGCCGATGGAAGCAGCGACCCGGCCCGGCCGCAGAGTTACCGCCGTGCGCAGCGCACGCTCGATCGCCGGGTCGCCCGCGCCCAGAACCACGAGTTGCGCCTTGAGTTCGTCGAAGACCGGAAGCGATTCGATGATCAGGTCGATCCCTTTCTGCGACGCGAGCCGGCTG
>DASVGZ010000178.1:0-3119 GCA_036379275.1 Acidiphilium sp.
GAAATGTGAACGATGCAGCGTATGCCTTCCGCCCGGGCGGCATGGGCGAGCGCGCGGCCATGATTGCCGGTGGAAGCGGTCACAACGCCGCGGGCACGGGAAGCAGGATCGAGCGACAGCAGCGCGTTGGTCGCGCCGCGCAATTTGAACGCGCCTGTTGTCTGGCGATTTTCGAGCTTCAGATAGACGGGCACATCATGGCGCGCGGAAAGGCGCCCGGCTCTGCGAAGCGGTGTCCGGAGGACACGACCGGCAATCCGGGTTTCGGCCGCCGCGATCGCCGCGGACCATAAATCGAGATCCGTCATCATCGTTCCTCCTTTCACCCGTTTTATATTTCCGATGTCATGCCGTTCCATGACATCGGCAGGCAGATATCCACGCGTCCGGACGAAAACGCGCCGGCTCGGGTCGTGGCGGGAAGCTCCGTCCACCCCGGAGCAGACGGCTCCCGCCCGTACTCCACTCAGAGCGTCGCGTGAACCGCCTCGATCGCGCCGCGCGTCGCCTCGACGACGATATCGGCCTCCTTCCGGGTCAGACAAAGCGGCGGTGCGAATCCCAGAATATCGCCCTGGGGCATCGCCCGACCGATCACGCCGCGTTCGAGCAGTTCCGCCGCGATCCGCACGCCGACTTTCAGCGCCGGATCGAAGAATACCCGGTCCTGCCGGTCGGCCACGAACTCCACCGCGGCGAGCATCCCCTCGCCGCGCACGTCACCGACGATCGGCAGGCCGGATACGGCATCCTTCAGCGCCTTCCTGAAATAGAGGCCGGTTTCGGCGGCGTTCGCCACCAGGTTCATCGAATCGACCAGCTTGAGGTTGGCAACCCCCGCGGCGGCGCAGAGCGGGTGCGAGGAATAGGTCCAGCCATGACCGATCGACCCGAGTTTGTCAGAGCCTTCTTCGAGAACCTTCCAGACTTTTTCGGAAACGATGACGCCCGACAGCGGCGCGTAGGCCGAGGTCAGCCCCTTCGCGATGGTGATGAGATCGGGCGCGATGCCGTAGCGCTGCGCACCGAACATCGTCCCCAGCCGCCCGAAACCGGTGATCACCTCGTCAGCGACCAGAAGAATGTCGTATTTCGACAGAACCGCCTGGATTTTTTCCCAGTAGCCCGCCGGCGGCGGAACGATCCCTCCGGTGCCGAGCACCGGCTCGCCGATGAAGGCGGCAACCGTGTCCGGCCCTTCCGCCAGAATCATCGCTTCCAGGCTGTCCGCGCAGTGCCGGGTGAAGTCCGCCTCGCTCATGTCGAGATTCTGCCGGCGGAAATAATAGGGCGCCTCGGTGTGCAGGACCGGTGCGCGCGGCAGGTCGAAAGCCTTGTGGAATCCTTCGAGCCCGGTAAGGCTGCCGGTCATCACGCCGGAACCGTGATAGCCGCGCCAGCGCGAAATGATTTTTTTCTTTTCCGGCCGGCCGAGAATGTTGTTGTAGTACCAGATCAGCTTGATGTTGGTTTCGTTGGCATCCGAACCGGACAGGCCGAAGAACACCCGGCTCATCCCGGCGGGCGCACGCTCGATGATCATTTTCGCAAGCTCGATGGAGGGCTCGCTGCCGTGCCCGGCATAGGCATGATAATAGGCGAGCCTCGACGCCTGCCCGGCGATCGCGTCGGTGATCTCGCGCCGGCCGTAGCCGACATTGACGCAATAGAGTCCGGCGAACGCATCGAGACTTTTCCGGCCGTCCCGGTCGACGATATAGACACCCTCGGCCCCGGTCACGATCCGGTTCGGAGTCTCGCCGCGCGCGTGCTGCGCCATATGGGTCGACGGATGGAAAAAATGGGCCCGGTCCCAGGCAGTGAGATCGTTGACGCGGTCGTGCATGATCGGTGTTCTCCAGTGCAATCCGGTAAAATTCAGGCGGCTTCGAGACAGATGTATTTAAGGTCGGTGAACGCCTCGATGCCGTAACGCGCCCCTTCGCGGCCCATGCCGGACTGCTTCACGCCGCCAAACGGAGCCGGCGCGCCGGTAACCTTCACCCGGTTGATCGCGACCATCCCGTAATCGAGCGCGCGGGAAAGGCGCAGCATCCGCGCGCCGTCGCGGGTGAAAGCATAGGCGATCAGCCCGTACTCGGTGTCGTTGGCGCGGCGGATCGCTTCCGCCTCGGTGTCGAACGACGTTACCGCGGCGACCGGCCCGAAGGTTTCCTCCCGCATGATCCGCGCCGAGTCCGGCACGTCGGCAAGCAGGGTCGGTGTGTAGAAAAGCCGCCCCGCCGGATGGCGCACTCCGCCGGCAAGGCAGCGCGCGCCGTGCCCCAGCGCATCCTCGACCTGCGCCTCGACCTTGCCCATCGCACGCTCGTGCATCAGCGGCCCGATATCGACCCCTTCGGTGAACCCGGAGCCGACCCTGAGTGCCGCGATCCGCCCGGCCAGCGCCGCACAGAACCTGGAATAGACCGGCCGTTCGACATAGATCCGGTTCGCCGCCAGACAGTCCTGGCCGGAAGTCGCGAATTTCGCGGCGATCGCGTGCTCCACCGCGCTCTCGAAATCGGCATCGGCGAACACGATGAACGGCGCGTGACCGCCAAGCTCCATCACCAGCCGCTTCATCGTCGCCGCGCACTGGCCGGCGATCAGCCGGCCGATTCCGGTCGATCCGGTGAAGCTCAGAACACGGATTCGCGGATCGGCGGTCATCCGGCCGACGATCTTTTCGGCTTCCCCGGTCACCACGTTGAACACCCCGGGGGGCAGCCCGGCACGGTCGGCGAGTTCGGCGAGCGCAAGCGCCGAAAGCGGCGTGCAGGAGGATGGATGGGCAACGACGGTGCATCCCGCGGCCAGCGCCGCCGCCGCCTTGCGGGTCAGCATCGCCGAGGGGAAATTCCACGGCGTGACGATGCCGGCGACCCCGACGGGGACGCGCCGTACCAGCGATTCCGCACCGGGCAGATGGCTCGGCACCGCCTCGGCCACCAGCCGCTTCGCCTCCTCGGCATACCATTCGACGAACGAGGCGGCATAGTCGATCTCGCCCAGCGCCTCGGCAAGCGGCTTGCCCTGTTCCAGGGTGATCAGCAGGGCGAGATCCTGTCTTGCGGCGACGATCAGTTCGTACCAGCGGCGCAGCAACGCCGCGCGCT
>DASVGZ010000179.1:0-5139 GCA_036379275.1 Acidiphilium sp.
AGATAATGCGGCCCCGAGTCCACGCGATCCTTCGGCACCAGGCCCCATTTCACCCCGGTCGGAAATCCCGCCCCGCCGCGCCCGCGCAGTTTGGCCTTGGTGACCACATCGATCACGTCCGAGGGCGCCATCCCGCCCAGCGCCTTGCGCACCGAACGATACCCGCCCGCCCTCTCATAACCATCGATGTCGAGCGGTCCACGATCGGAACGAATGTTATTGGTCAGCGGCGTTTCCATCGGTTTTTACCCATCGATTCCCGCTATGTTGTTATCCCCAAAATCCGGTCGATCGTCTCGGCGTCGAGATCACCATGAAGCTCCTCATCCACCAGCATCGCCGGCGCGTGATCGCAATGCCCGATGCACACGATCGGCAGCAGCGTATAGGCGCCGTCCTTCGTGGTCTCGCCCGGCCGAATCCCGAGGCGCTTGCACGGATGCGCTTCCGCCGCGTCCCGCCCCATCACCCAGCACGAGATGCTGTCGCACAGGAAAATCACGTGCTCTCCGGCAGGCCTTCGGAAAATCAGGTTGAAATAGGTCGCCACCCCGTCGAGATCGGCGCGCGCCATGCCGAGCATGTCGGCAACCTCGGCGAGATGCCGGTCCGACACCCAGCGATACTGCTTCTGCACATAGCGCAACGCCTCGATGCACGCGGCCCGCCGGCTGCCATAATGCCCGGCCATCGCCTCGATCTCGGCGCGCTGCCCGGCGGTCAGCCCCGTGTCCTGTTCAACGATCGACATCGGCCATCACGAAATCGATGCTGCCGATCAGCGCAATCAGATCGGCAACGAACGATCCCCGGCTGATCAGCGGAATCATCTGAAGATGCGGGAACGACGGCGTGCGGATACGTGTGCGGTACGACATGGTGTCACCATCGCTGGTCAAATAATAGGCGTTCATCCCCTTGCTCACATCGGCGATCACACAACCCTCGCCGGGTGGAATCACCGGTCCCCAGCTCACGTTCAGGAAATGGGTGATCAAGGTTTCGATGTCGTGCATCGTCCGTTCCTTGATCGGCGGCGTCGCCAGCCGATGGTCGGATTTATAGGGTCCGCCCGGCATGTTTTTCATGCACTGGCTGATGATCCGCACGCTCTGGCGCAGCTCCTCCACATGCACCATCGTCCGGTCGTAGCAATCGCCATGGGTGTAGACAGGAACCTCGAAATCGAGCTGGTCGTAGCCCGAATAGGGCCGCTTCTTCCGGCAGTCCCAGTCGCTCCCGCAGGCGCGCAGCCCCGGTCCGGTCACCCCCCACTCGATCGCCTCATCCAGCGTATAGGCACCGACTCCGACGGTGCGCGCCTTGAAGATCCGGTTCTGCATCACGAGCTTGACGTATTCGTCGAGCCGTTTCGGCAGATAGTCGCAGAAGGTGGCGACCATCTTGTCCCACCCCTGCGGCAGATCGGCCGCAACCCCGCCAATCCTGAACCATGCCGGGTGCATCCTGAAACCGCAGATCGCCTCGATGATTTCAAACACCCGCTCGCGGTCGGTGAACATGTAGAACACCGGCGAGAGCTGCCCGACATCCTGCGACATGGTGCCGAAGAACACGAGGTGGCTCGCGATCCGGAAAAACTCCGCGGTCATGATCCGGATCATCTGCGCCCGCGGCGGCACCTCGATCCCGGCCAGCTTCTCCACCGTCAGCACATAGGGGAAGTTGTTCATCACCCCGCTGAGGTAGTCGATGCGGTCGGTATAGGGGATGAAGGTGTGCCAGGACTGGCGCTCGCCCATCTTCTCGGCGCCACGATGATGAAACCCGATTTCCGGCACCACATCGATGATCGCTTCACCTTCGAGCTGCACTACAAGACGGAACACGCCATGCGCGCTCGGATGGTTCGGTCCGATATTGAGGAACATGAAGTCGGATTTCTCGCTCTTGCGCACCATCCCCCACTCCTCGGGGTGGAAGCGCAGCGCCTCCTGCTCGGCGATCTCCTTTTCCTCGGTCAGCGCATAGACGCCCATATCGGTCGCGCGCGCATAATGGTCCTTGCGCAGCGGATGCCCGGTCCAGGTCGGCGGCGTCAGGATGCGGATGAGATGCGGATGCCCGGTGAACGTCACGCCGAACAGATCCCACACCTCGCGCTCGTACCAGTTGGCGTTCGACCAGATATCGGTGATCGTCGGCAGGCTCGGCCTCTCGCCGAGCAACGGAACCTTGATCCGCACATCCTCGTTCCGCGCGAACGACATCAGGTGATAGACCACGGTGAAATCGCTGGCCGGCAGCCCCTCGCGATGGACATGCATCCGCTCGTCGATCGCGGTCAGGTCGAACAGCATCCGGAACGGATCGGGCGCCTCGCTCTTCAGATAGCGCAGCATTTCGCGCAAATTCCGCACTTCGACCCAGAAGGTCGGAATCCCGTCACAGGTCGGCTGCAACACGACCGGCCAGTCGGGAAACCGCCCGGCAAGCTCGCGAGCTATCGGCGGCTCGGTATGGATCGACGCGGTTCTCTCCAGCATCGCACCATTCCCTCGTCAGACCCGGTCCGGCGGCGTGAGGTCGGTCGCCAGGATGCGCTGCGCCCGCTTGAGATCGCGGTTGCTCGGCCGCGGCGCACGCACCACGCCCTGCGGCCCAACCACCCAGCTCAACGGGCGTCGATCGCTCTGGATCGCCTTTTCCAGAAGCAGCAACCCCTCGAACAACGCATCCGGCCGCGGCGGACATCCCGGCACATACACATCGACCGGCAGGAACGTATCGACCCCCTGCACCACGCTGTAGATGTCGTACATCCCGCCGGAATTGGCGCAGGACCCCATCGAGATCACCCAGCGCGGCTCAAGCATCTGGTCGTACAGATACTTGACGATGGGGGCCATCTTCGCGAACACCGTCCCGGAAATGACGATCACATCCGCCTCGCGCGGCGTCGCCCGCAGCACCTCGGCCCCGTATCGCGCGATGTCGAATTTGCTGGTGAACGAGGTCGCCATCTCGACATAACAGCAGGACAACCCGAAATTGAACGGCCAGAGCGAATTCTTCTGCCCCCAGGCCACGAGTTCCTGAAGCTTGCCGAGCACGAGATTGCGCATCACCGCTTCGGTGAATGAGCCTCCGCGAAGATCGACGCCCGCCCGCTCAGGCGTCGTTCCGTCCGTACGGGTCAGTGACCATGCCATTGCCGCTCACCGTATTTACATCACGCACTTGCACCGCATGTATCCGCTCCACCGGCCGAACCCGCGACCGTGGGCCCCAGTCCAGCGCGCCGATCCGCCACAGATAGGCGAGCGCCGCTAACAGAACGACGATGAATCCGATGATCGCGATATAGCCGTCCCAACCAGCCGGTCTGACCGCGACCGCCCAAGCGTAGATGAACACGCTTTCAAGATCGAACACCACGAACAGCATGGCGACCAGATAGAACTGGACCGGAAAGCGCAGTCGCGCATCGGCGACCGGCAGCATTCCGGACTCGAAGGGGATGATCGTGGCCCGTGAGGTATGACGCTGGCCGAGGACGTAAGACCCGCCGATCATCAACGCGACAAGCGCGAAGACGGCGCAGAAATACACGACCAGAAACCAAAGGTGTGTCGCTTTTCCCATCCAGCGTGTTCCCGATCCAAGGTTCGGAAACCGCCCGCTAAGTTCTGCTTCTCCCTTACCTTAGCGGTACGGAATCAACGAGCAACTTGCCTAGTCCGGTCATCACGTATGCCGGAATTAGGCAAATGTCAAGAAACCGTCATGTCGAAATTTGCATGGTCACATTATCGCGACACAGAAAAAAAGTTGCACTGTCCCGACATCCAGTGCTTTCGGCACAGAAACGGTAAACTGTCCGGTTTCCATCGCAATCCGTCATTTTCTTTGGTGGAATTTCCATGCCCTGTCAGCGCGAATCGGAATTTACGCTGAAAATTCCGCACCGAAATCGAACCGCTCAGCCGTCCAAACCCTGACGCCACGTCGGTTTGAACAAACATCCTCTTGAAATGACAAGGTTTCGTTTTGATACATTGTGAGCGATCTAACACGTTAACAATTTATAGCTTTCCTTCCCGCAATTCTGTATAATGTCTGTATGCCCGCAAAGAAACAAATTGCCCAGGAGTCGGTCGGCCAGCGAATTCGCGCCCTCCGTCTCGCCAACAACCTCACCCAGGACGAGTTTGCCCAGCAGCTCGGCGTTTCCCGCTCGGCGATCGCCCAGTGGGAAACCGACCGCGCCGGCCAGGTCCGCGAGAATCTTGAACGCATCTCGAAAGTTCTCGGCACCTCGCTGGCCTATCTGGTCTCCGGTGAAACCGGCACACTGCAAGGTGACGAACTCGCCCTGATGCGCCTCTACCGCGCCTGCGCACCGGAAGACCGCCAGATTCTCGTACGGACGGCAAAACGCCTCGCCCGTAGCTGATATCGTAAACTTTTGAGTTTTCGCGCCGTGCGCGCCGATCTCGCTCTTGTCGTGCGCGGCCTCCTCCCCAGCCGCGCACGCGCCCAGGCGGCAATCAAGGCCGGAGACGTGGTCTCCGGCAGCCGCACCATTACACGTCCCAGCGAATCAATCGGCGATGCCGACCCGCTTGCCCTGCTCGGCACCGGTCATAATCTTGTCTCGCGCGGCGGCCTCAAGCTTGCCCACGCCCTTCGCCATTTCGAACTGTCGCCCGCTGGACGCATCTGTCTCGACATCGGCGCATCGACTGGCGGATTTTCGCAAATTTTGTTAGAAAACGACGCTAAAACGATTTACGCTGTAGACGCAGGCCATAACCAACTATCCGTTAGATTGCGGAACGATCCGCGAATGCGCGTTATGGAAGAGTGCAATGCCCGCTATCTCACGCGTAACGCGATTCCGGACGCCATCGGCGCCCTGGTCTGCGATGTCAGTTTCATCGGCCTTTGCCTTGTCCTGCCGGCAGGGCTTGCCCTCTGCGCGCCCGGCGCCTTCGCGATCGCCCTGATCAAGCCGCAATTCGAGGCCGGACGCGACGCAATCGGCAAGGGCGGAATCGTCCGCGACCCGAAAATTCACCGTGCGGTCTGCACCAGGATCGAAACATGGTGGAGCGACCTGCCGGGCTGGCGCGTTCTGGGCCTGACCGACAGCCCGATCACCGGCGGCGACGGCAA
>DASVGZ010000180.1:0-3630 GCA_036379275.1 Acidiphilium sp.
CCGAGAATGCTGAAGCGGCTTGCGCGCGCCACGCTCGACGCCCTGCTTCCGGCCCATTGCCTCGCCTGCGCCGAACCGGTGACCGGCGACGGCCTGCCCTGTACCGCCTGCTTCGGCGAGGCCGATTTCATCGCCGCTCCGGTCTGCGGCCAGTGCGGCCTGCCGCTTGCCGAGCCCGCGCCGCTCTGCACCGCCTGCGACTGGGACCCGCCCGCCTTCCGCACCGCCCGCGCGGCGTTGCGCTACGGGCCGGCGGCGAAAAAGCTGATCCTGCCGTTCAAATACGCGGATCGCCCGGAAGCGGCAGCCGGTCTCGCCCGGCTGCTTCTGCGCCCCGGCGCCGGGCTGCTCGCCGGCGCCGACTGGCTGGTGCCGGTGCCGCTGCACCGGAGCCGCCTCGCCGCGCGCGGCTACAATCAGGCCGGTCAGTTGGCTCGCGCGCTCGGCCGGCTCGCCGGCAAGCCGGTCCTGATCGACGGGTTGGCCCGCATTCGCGCGACCCGTCCGCTCGCCGAACTCGACCAGCACGACCGGGAGTCGGCGCTGAAGGGCGCGATCGCGGTCCGTCCGCACCGGCGCTGTGCGATCGCCGGACGCACCATCCTTCTGATCGACGACGTGCTCACATCCGGCGCGACCGCCTCATCCTGCGCCCGCGCCCTGTATGCCGCCGGGGCGGCGGCGGTCGACGTGCTCGCCCTTGCGCGCGTGGCAGATATTCAGGATCCGTGATCCCCCTTGCACGATCGATCATCTCGCGTATGTGATGACCCGGAGCCGTCATATGCCGAACATCGAAATCTACACCCAGCCCTTCTGCCCCTATTGCAGCCGCGCCGTCCGCCTGCTGCGTGACAAGGGCACCGCCTTCACCGAGATCGACGCACCCCATGGCTCGATGGCGCGGCGCGAGGCGATCGAGCGTTCCGGCGGGCGCACCACGGTGCCGCAGATTTTCATCGACGGCACGGCGATCGGCGGCTGCGACGACCTGATGGCGCTGGAGCGTGGCGGGCGGCTCGACCCGCTGCTTTCGGCATGATCCATTATCAGCTCCGCTGCGAGGCCGACCACGAGTTCGACGGCTGGTTCAAGTCCAGCGCCGGCTTCGAGCGGCAGGCCGCGCGCGGGCTGCTTGAATGTCCGCGCTGCGGAACCGGCGCGGTATCGCGCGCGCTGATGGCGCCCCGGATCGGCGGCAAAAACGAGGCACCGGCCGCACAGCCCCCCGGAACTCACGCCGAGATTCCCGCCGAACCGGTGGTTACGGAGCAAAAACCCGAAACCGCCATCGGCGGCCGGATGCCGGACGAGGTGCGCGCCGCCCTTGCCCGGCTGCGCACCGAGGTCGAGGCGCGGTGCGACTATGTCGGCGGCGATTTCGCGACCGAGGCGCGCCGCATCCACGAAGGCGCCGCGCCGAAACGCGGCATCTACGGCGAGGCGAGCCAGGCCGAGGCCGAGGCGCTCGCGGAGGACGGCATCGATGTCTCGCGCATCCCCTGGGTTCCGCGCGCCGACAGTTGACCGCTCCGCACGAAAGATCACCGATGCCTGTGACAGACCCTGCCCTGTTCGAACTCGACGGCGTGCGGCCGGAGATCCACGAAACCGCCTGGGTCGCGCCCGGGGCCGTGGTGATCGGCGCGGTCAGCCTCGCCGAGGGCGCGAATGTCTGGTTCAACTGCACGCTGAGGGCCGACACCAACACGATTTCGGTCGGCGCCCGCACCAATATCCAGGACGGCACGGTGATTCACGTCAATGCCGGCGACGAATACTCCGCCCGGATCGGCGCGGATGTCACCATCGGTCACGCCGCCATCGTCCATGCCTGCACCCTGCATGACCGCGCCTTCGTCGGCATGGGCGCGATCGTGCTCGATGGCGCGGTGATCGAGGACGGCGGGATGCTCGCCGCCCATTCGACCCTGCCGCCGGGCAAGCGGATCGGCCGCAACGAGCTGTGGATGGGCACGCCGGCGAAGCTGGTGCGGGTGATGGACGAGGCGGAGCGCGCCATCCACGGCCGAATTGCGCCGCATTATGCCGCCGAAGCTGCCCGCTACCGGCACGGCCTGAAAGCCCTATAACCGGGTGCAGGAGGGTCGCCCCATGCGCCGCCTGATGATCGTGTCCCTGTTCGCTCTCGGCCTTTCGGGCTGCGGGCTGGCAACGCCGCCGCCCACCACCGGATTTCTGCCCACCGATACCTTCGCCGGCCATGTGAGCGGCGAGGATCCCGCGTTCGCCGCGATGTCGGCCGCGACCGGCGCCTTCGCCAACCCGGCCGCGATGCAGGGGCGGCCGGCGAAAATGGCGATCGCCATCGCCTCGCTCGACGCCATGGCCGGCCAGTTCACCACCGGCGGGCGCTGGCTCGGCATGAACCCGCTCGCGAAACGCCAGATGCTCGCCGCGCGCAGCCGGGTGCGGCGGATTCTCGGCATCGCGCCCGGAACGCCGTCGCAGACGGTGATCGACGCTCTGGTCGGCGCGGCACAGCAGCTCCGGCGCGGCAACCGTCCCGGCGTGATGGAGGCGCTGGCGAGCCCCGGCTTCACCTTCCCGCCGGAGCGGACCCTCGCGATCCTGACCGACTTCCCGCCGGTGCCGCTCGCCAATCAGGCGACGATGTTCGCCAGCCAGTATCTGCTTCCGGGCAGCAACCCGCTGCGGCCGTTCACCTGACGGGCCGGTTCGCCGGCTCGAACCGGTAGGGGCTCGCGCTGGTGGTCGAGACATCGAGCGCGAGGCGGTGCGCGAGCGGCGGAAACGCGCGGGACCGGCAGTCCTGCCGCTCGCACAGCCGGCAGGACAACCCGATTCCCACCGCGGCGCGCTCGATATCGAGTCCGTCGGCGTAGACGATCTCGGCTGCACGGGCGATGTCGCACCCCATCGCCACCACCCGGGTCGGCGGCGGCTCGCCCCAGTGCGCGGGCATGGCGGCGATGCTGCGCGCGAAGCAGAGATAGGCCGCGCCATCCGGCAGTTGCGCCACCTGAACCCGCACGGTGCCCGGAGTTTCGAACGCGGAATGCACCACCCAGCGCGGGCAGTTGCCGCCGAACCGGGCGAACGGGAAACCCGCCGCCGAAAACCGTTTCGATACGTTGCCCGCCGGGTCGATCCGCAGGAAGAAAAACGGCACGCCGCGCGCACCATGGCGTTGCAGGGTGGAGAGGCGGTGGCACGCCTGTTCGTAGGAAACGCCGAAGCGCATCGCCAGATGTTCGACATCGTGACGCAGCGCCGCCGCCGCGCCGAGAAACGCCGCATAGGGCATCAACAGGGCGCCGGCGAAATAGTTGATCAGCCCGATGCGCAGAAGCTCCCCGGCGTCGCGCGTGGTCATCGCCGCCGCCTTGACAATCGGCTCGACCAGATCGCGCATCTCAAGCAGGCCGAGCTGGAACGCCATCTGGAATCCCCGGCTCTCGCGCAGCAGGGTTTCCGACAGGCGCAGATGCCGGGACGCCGGATCGTAGATGCGCAGCGCGCCGGGCAGCGGTTCCACCGACACGACAAGTCCGTGCTTGTGGCGCAGCCGTTCGGCGAGGGCATGGTTCATCCCCAGCGTCGCCGCCTGAAGGTCCGCCCCCACCGCCTCGGCGGCGGCCTCGATTT
>DASVGZ010000181.1:0-2096 GCA_036379275.1 Acidiphilium sp.
CATGCCAAGCGCCACAGCGCGACCAATCCCGCTGCCCGCGCCGGTCACGACACACACGCGATCCTTCAGCCCAAGCCAGTCAGCGTTTTGCGATGCCATGAGGCTCTCCAAATGTGATCTGTTGATCCGTCAAATTGCCATTGTCGGCATCCGCGGCCTAGGCTCAAGCTCAGGCACGATGCCCGGATATACGGAGGAAACGAAATGGCTGATGAGCTAACGCTGGTGATCCGCGGCGGCACAGTGGTCGATGGCACGGGCGCCCCGCCTTTCGAAGCCGATGTCGGCATCACCGGCAACCGCATCGCCGAAGTGGGAAAAATCTCTGGACGCGCCCCGAACGAGATCGACGCGCGCGGCCTGCTCGTCACCCCCGGTTTCGTCGATGTAC
Source organism: Acidiphilium sp. (assembly GCA_036379275.1). Classification (GTDB taxonomy): domain Bacteria; phylum Pseudomonadota; class Alphaproteobacteria; order Acetobacterales; family Acetobacteraceae; genus Acidiphilium. The sequence continues at coordinate 392 of DASVGZ010000181.1, forward strand.
ACACCCACTACGATGCACAGGTGACATGGTCGAACCATATCACGCCCTCGTCCTGCAACGGCGTCACCACCGTGCTGACCGGCAATTGCGGCGTGGGATTCGCACCCTGCAAACCCGATCAGCGGGACATGCTCGTGAAGCTGATGGAAGGCGTCGAGGACATTCCCGAACCTGTGTTGACCGAAGGCCTGCCGTGGAATTGGCAAAGCTTCCCCGATTACCTCGACCGTCTGGATGAGCGCCAGTTCGACGTCGATGTCGGCACGCAGGTGCCGCACGCGGCGGTGCGGGTGTTCGCAATGGGTGAACGCGGCGCGGCGCGCGAGGCGGCGACGGCGGAAGACCGCGCGGCGATGGCGCGCATCTCGGCCGAAGGCATCCGTGCCGGCGCGCTCGGCTTCTCCACCTCACGCACGCTGAACCATAAGACCGTCGCCGGCGACCCCACGCCGACACTGAATGCGGCTGAAGAAGAGCTGGTTGAAATCGCGCGCGCCATCGGCACGACACGCGCCGGTTGGCTGCAGGTGATCTCGGATTTTGACGAGGCGCTAGAGCAGGAATTCACGATGCTCCGCCGTCTGGTGGAGCAATCCGGCCGGCCAATGACGATGACCGTGCTGGAACGTGATTCGAAGCCGGGAGAATGGCGGAACCTGCTCGATCGCATCGCGGCAGCCAACGCGGCGGGCCTGCCGATGACCGGGATGGTGCTGACGCGCCCCACCGGCATCATGCTCGGCTTCGAGATTTCGCAAAATCCCTTCATTACCTGCTCAAGCTGGCAGGAGGTCGCGTCCCTGCCCTTCCCGCGCCGCATCGCCGCACTGCGTGATCCTGCGTTGCGCGCGCGGCTGCTTGCTGAGCATGGCGACCGTGCGCTCGAACGGCGCCTGCGCTCCTGGGACCGCATCTTCCCGCTGGGCGATCCGCCCGATTACGAACCGCCGGCAGAGCGCAGCATCGGCGCCGAAGCGCGCCGGCAAGGGGTCGATCCCGCGGCGCTCGCCTACGACACGCTGCTGCGGAACGACGGCCGCACCATCCTGTATCGCCCGTTGAGCAACTACGCGCATGGCGATCTGGAGACGGTGCGTGAAATGATGGCGCATCCCAATTCGCTGATCGGGCTTGGCGACGGCGGAGCACATGTCTCGATTCTGTGCGACGCCTCCGCGATGACCTACGGGCTCACCCACTGGACGCGCGACCGCCCCCATGGACGCTTCCCGGTGGAATGGATGGTCAAGCGCCTGACCCGTGACAACGCCAGTGCGATCGGCCTGCACGACCGCGGCATGATTGCTTCGGGTCGTAAGGCAGATATCAACATCATTGACTATGGGCGGCTGCGCCTCCGCGCGCCCGAGGTGGTATACGATCTGCCGGCCGGCGGCCGGCGCCTGATGCAGCGCGCAGATGGGTATATCGCGACGATCCTGTCGGGTCAGCCGGTATTCCGGGACGGCGAGCCGACTGGCGCGTTGCCGGGGCGGCTAATCCGTGGAGGAAGAAGCTAGACGATATTTCCTCCGCCGGACGGCGTATTGGGACAATCGGCGCCACCCCCCGGCCTCGCTTGACCGCGGGGAACCGCGATGGCCCGGTAAACTCGGCCCGGGACGCTCCGAATCGCTTGCACCGCGGGAGCCGCACGTTGATCATGGGGTGATGACCGAGCATTCCCCGCTCGATTGCCTGAAAT
>DASVGZ010000182.1:0-2195 GCA_036379275.1 Acidiphilium sp.
CCGGCTTCGTATTCAACCTTCCCGAATTTCTCGGCGCGGACGGGCAGTTCGACATCGCCGGCTTCGGCACCGCCGTCGAGACCGCGGTTCTGGCGCTCAGCCTCGCCAGTCCGGCGGCGCAGCGCCTCGCTCTCGGCATGACCGATCTTTCGCTCCTGCTCGCCCGGCTCGATCTCGACTACGGCAACGAGGCCGCGCGCCATCTCGCCGCCACCCTGGCCGCCCTGCTCGCCGCCCATGCCGATATCGCCTCGGCCCGGCTCCTCGCGCGCGGCATCGCTCCCGGCCACCCGATCGCCCCGATGGCGCCGCCGCCGAAATCCTGCCCGATCCCAGGCCTTGCCGCACGCACGGCCGAACTGCAGCGCGAGGCCACTTCGCTCGGGCTGCGCCAGCACCGCGCCCTGACCGGAATCCTGCCGCCTGGCCCGGTCGAAATCCTGCTCGGCGTTGAAACCGTGGGGATTGCCGCACCGCTCTCGGCGCTCGATTCCGACGGAAAACTCGCGCGATGGGCACGCGCCCGGCTCGCCGCCGCCGGCCGGCCGGCGGAAGACGCGCTCGCGGCCATCATTGCCGGAGCCGATCCGTTCGGCATTGCCGACCGTGCAGCACTCGCCGCCATGCGCGAGGCCGTTGCCCCGTTCTGCACCCTGATGCCGGAAATCCAGCAGACCCTGCCGCCACGCCATGCCATGCCGGGCGCCGCGCGTGACCCCCTGCCCGCCCGGCGCGGTGGCTACACCCAGAAGGCCAGCGTGGGCGGCCACCGGCTGTTTCTGCGCACCGGCGAATATCCGGACGGCAGGCTCGGCGAGATCGCCCTGTCGCTGCCCAAGGAAACCGCGGCGATGCGCGGCCTCGCCGACGCTTTCGCCACCGCGGTCAGCCTGGGGCTGCAGCACGGCATGGCGCTCGACGAATTCGTCGACGCCTTCGCCTTCACCCGGTTCGCCCCGGCCGGTGCGGTCGAGGGCGATCCCGAGATCACCCAGGCGACCTCGCTGCTCGACTACGTATTCCGCCATCTCGCCATCAATTATCTGGACCGCCAAGACCTTCTGGAACCGCCCGAAATCGACGGCATCGTTCCGGATACCGCGCCGCGCGCGCCGCTGCTGCCGCTCGATCTTCCCGAGGCGGAGCCGGCTCCGGCGAAGCGCCAGCGCCCCGCTCTCAAACTGGTTGGATAGACAAAGACAATGAGCATTCACCACAGGCTGACCGAACTCGGCATCGTCCTGCCCACCCCCGCCAAGGCGGTCGCGAATTATGTACCGGTGGTGATCGCGGGCGGCTTCGCGATCGTCAGCGGCCAGTTGCCGCTGGAACACGGGCAGGTCGCGGTGATCGGCAAACTCGGTCAGGAAGTCGATATCGAGGCCGGCGCCCGCGCGGCGCGCCTATGCTTCATCAATGTTCTCGCCCAGCTTGAGGCCGCCCTGCCCGGCGGGCTCGCTTCGGTCGGTCGCGTGGTCCGGCTCGGCGGCTTCATCGCCTCGACGCCGTTCTTCACCGATCAGGCGAAGGTGATGAACGGCGCCTCGGATCTCGCGGTCGAGGTGTTCGGAGAAGCCGGCCGCCACGCGCGCTCGACCATCGGCGTTCCATCCCTCCCGCTCGATGCCGCCGTCGAGGTCGAGGCGATGGTCCAGCTCGCCTGACCATATCCCGATTGTCCAAAGTCTGATTGCGTCAGCGGGACGCCTCGCGTATTTCCTGCCCGGTACAGCAGGAAGGGACACGCCATGAGCGCCATTGCCGACATCATCGCCCGCGAAATTCTCGACAGTCGCGGCAACCCGACGGTCGAGGTCGATGTGGTGCTCGAAACCGGGGCGATGGGCCGTGCCGCCGTCCCGTCCGGCGCCTCCACCGGCGCGCATGAGGCCGTCGAACTGCGCGATGGCGACAAGGCCCGCCATGGCGGCAAGGGCGTGCGCAACGCGGTCGCGGCGGTCGAGCACGAAATCTTCGATGCGATCGGCGGCATGGACGCCAGCGAGCAGATCATGATCGACGAGCTGATGATCGATCTCGACGGCACGCCCAACAAATCCCGTCTCGGCGCCAACGCGATCCTCGGCGTCTCGCTCGCGATCGCCAAAGCCTCCGCCGAGGAACTCGGCATCCCGCTCTACCGCTATATCGGCGGCGCCTACGCCCGCACCCTGCCGGTGCCGCTGATGAACATC
>DASVGZ010000183.1:0-8264 GCA_036379275.1 Acidiphilium sp.
CGTCGCCGATTTTCATCATCGTAGCTTCAAGTTTTTGCAGTATGAGGGATAAAAAATTCGAAGGTTTTCTTCAGCCTTCGGTAATGTTGCAGGTTGTATATTTCGTCATCCCACAAACCCATGATAGCATGGCTTTCAGGCTTGGCAACCAGTGAAAACTATATATGTAATTTATTGATTTTGCAACATAATATTGATTTTCGCGATGGCGATTGCAGAAAAAGAAGCGAATGCGGTGGTCACAGTGGAGAAGTTCTGATGCCGACTCACACATCCAGTTCGCCGGCGGTGGCGGCGTGGTCCTGGATGAAGCGGAAGCGGAGTTCGGGTTTGCGGCCCATCAGGCTTTCCACCATTTCGGCGGTTTCGGCGCGGTGTTCCGGCAGGGTCTGGACCCGGAGAAGGGTGCGTTTTGCCGGGTCCATCGTGGTTTCCTTGAGGATCGCGGGCGGCATTTCGCCCAGCCCCTTGAACCGGCTGATTTCGACCTTGGAGCTGCCCTTGAACGCCGATTTGACCAGACGGTCGCGGGCGGAATCGTCCATCGCGTAGACCGATTTGCCGCCCTGGGTCAGGCGGTAGAGCGGCGGCTGGGCGAGGAAGACATGGCCGTGGCGGATCAGTTCCGGCAGTTCGCGGTAGAAAAAGGTCATCAGGAGCGAGGCGATGTGCGCGCCGTCGACATCCGCATCCGTCATGATGATGATGCGGCCGTAGCGAAGCTGGTCGAGCCGGAAGCGATCGCCGACGCCGCAGCCGAGCGCCTCGATCAGATCCTTCAGTTCCTGGTTCTGGCGCAGTTTTTCGGTGGAGGCGGAGGCGACGTTGAGGATTTTGCCCCGGAGCGGCAGGACGGCCTGGGTCTCGCGGTTGCGCGCCTGCTTGGCCGAGCCGCCGGCGGAATCGCCCTCGACCAGAAAAATTTCGGTCTCGTTCCGCGATTCGCGGGTGCAGTCGGTCAGCTTGCCGGGCAGGCGGAGCCGGCGGGTCGCGGATTTGCGCGGCGTGTCCTTGCTCTCGCGGCGGCGGATGCGTTCCTCGGCGCGCTCGATCACATAAGCGAGAAGGTTGTCGGCGCTTGCCGGGTCGCCGGCCAGCCAGTGCTCGAACCGGTCGCGCAGGGCGGCCTCGGTGACTTTATGCGCCTCGGGCGAGGTGAGTTTTTCCTTGGTCTGGCCCTGGAAATGCGGATCGCGGATGAACAGGGACAGCTTGGCCGCGAGGGAGCCGGCGATGTCCTCGCCGGTGACGGCGCTGGCGCGCTTGTTGCCACGCGCCTCGGCGAAGCTGCGCAATCCCTTCAGCAGAGCCGCGCGGAAGCCGGCCTCGTGGGTGCCGCCGAGCGGGGTGGGGATGGTGTTGCAGTAGGTCGCGATCGACGATTCGCCGCCGTCGAGCCAGGCGCAGGCCCATTCGATGCGGCCGGCGCCATCGGGCAGGTCGGCCTCGCCGGCCCAGACCGGGGCGACCAGCGAAGGAGCAGCACCCAGTTCGTCGGCCAGCGAATCGGCGAGGCCGCCGGGGAAGTGCAGTTCGGTCTGGGCCGGGATGTCCGACCCCGGAGGGAGAAGCGACGGGTCGCACGACCAGCGGATGCGCACGCCGCGGAACAGATAGGCTTTCGAGCGGCACATCCGGTAGAGCCGGGCGGCGCTGAACCGGTGGGTGCCGAAAATCTGCGGATCGGGGACGCAACGGATCAGCGTGCCGCGCCGGTTGGCGACGGGGCCGGCGTTGGTGAGCTTGGTCACCGGCTTGCCGCGCGCGTAGTCCTGTTTCCACAGAACCCGGTCGCGCGCGATCTCGACCTCGAGCCGTTCGGCCAGAGCGTTGACCACCGAACTGCCGACGCCGTGCAGCCCGCCCGAAGTGTTGTAGATCTTGCCCGAGAATTTGCCGCCCGAATGCAGGGTGGTGAGAATGACTTCGAGCGCGGATTTGTCCTTGAATTTCGGGTGCGGGTCGACCGGGATGCCGCGTCCGTTGTCGCGCACCGAGAGGAGGTTGCCGGGCGCGAAGCTCATTTCGATCAGGGTGGCGAAGCCGGCGACCGCCTCGTCCATCGCGTTGTCGAGCAGTTCCGCCGCGAGGTGGTGCAGGGCCGATTCGTCGGTGCCGCCGATATACATGCCGGGCCGGCGCCGGACCGGCTCAAGTCCTTCGAGAACCTCGATGTCTTTTGCGGAGTAGGCGCTGGTCTGCGCCGACTGCTCGAACAGATCGTTCACCGTCGCCCCTTTTCTGATGTTCCCGTGGATTAGGCCCAGTGGATTAGGCCATGAGGGGTGGGCTGTCACCCTTTGGCGAGGGCCTGGTTGACCAGGGCGGCGGCGGCGGCGAAGGCGTGGTCGGCGTCCATCGCGCTGGTGTCGAGGTGGTGGGCGTCGTCCGCCGGGCGAAGCGGGGCAGCGGCGCGGGTGCGGTCGGCCTCGTCGCGGGCGGCGAGTTCCTCGCGGACGGCATCGAGCGTGGTCGTGACGCCCTGGGCGCTGCGCTCGGCGAAGCGGCGGGCGGCGCGGACATCGAGCGAGGCGGTGATGTAGAGTTTCACGCCGGCGTTCGGGAACACGATGGTGCCGATGTCCCGTCCGTCGAGCACGGCGCCGGACATGTCCGCGAATTTGCGCTGGAAATCGAGCAGGGCGGCGCGGACCGACGGGATCGAGGCGACCGCGCTGGCGGCGAGATCGACTTCGCGCGTGCGAAGGTCGTCGCGCTGGAGATCGACCCGGTTGAGGGTGCGGGCCTGCCCGGTGGCGGCTTCGGGGTCGGCGGGGTCGGCGCCATGGTCGAGCACCCGGCGGGCGACCGCGCGGTAGAGCAGGCCGGTGTCGAGATAGGGCAGGTTGAACGCGCCGGCGAGGCGGCGGGCGAGCGTGCCCTTGCCCGAGGCGGCGGGGCCGTCGATCGCGATGACGATTTTTTTCATGCCGGGCGGGGTCATGCCGCGATCTCCGCCGAGGCGATATCGGCGCCGAGGCCGCGCATCAGGGCGATGAAGCCGGGAAAGCTGGTTTCGATGAAGGCGGCATCGTCGATGGTGACAGGGTCGTCTGCGGCGAGGCCGAGCACGAGGGCGCTCATCGCGAGGCGGTGGTCCATATGGGTCGCCACGGTGCCGCCGCCGAGCCGGGCCGGGCCGCCTTCGATGACCAGATCGTCGCCCTCGATCGCGACCCGTGCGCCGTTGGCGGCGAGCAGCGCCGCCGTGGCGGTGAGCCGGTCGCTCTCCTTGACCCGGAGCTCGGCGAGGCCGCGCAGGCGCGATTGGCCGTGCGCGCAGGCGCAGGCGACCGCGAGGACCGGGTATTCGTCGATCATCGACGGCGCGCGGCAGGCCGGCACGTCCACGCCGCGCAGCGCGGTGGCGGTGACCGTGAGGTCGCCGACCGGCTCGCCGCCCGCCTCGCGCCGGTTGGCGATGGCGATGTCGGCGCCCATTTCGGCCAGGGTGGTGAACAGGCCGGTGCGCAGCGGGTTGAGCCCGATGCCCCGGATGGCGATGCGCGAGCCCGGCACCAGAAGGGCGGCGACGATCGGGAAGGCGGCGGAGGACGGGTCGCCCGGCACCACGATATCGGACGCGCGCAGTTCGGGCTGGCCGGCGAGGCGGATCAGCCTGCCGGTGCCCTTCGGGTGGATTTCGACCGAGGCGCCGAAATGCCGGAGCATGTTTTCCGAATGATCGCGGGTGGGCTGGGGCTCCTCGACCTCGGTGATGCCCCGGGCGTTGAGGCCGGCGAGCAGGAGGGCGGATTTCACCTGTGCCGAGGCAACAGGCAGGCGATAGGATATCGGCAACGGCTCAGCCGCGCCGGTGACCGCGAGCGGCAGACGGCCACCCGCGCGCGCGGCAAAGCTGGCGCCAGTGGCGGCGAGCGGGTCGATCACCCGGCGCATCGGGCGGCGGCGCAGCGAGGCGTCCCCTGTCATCACCGCGAACAGGTCGTGGCTGGCGAGAATGCCGCAGAGCAGCCGGGCGGCGGTGCCGGAATTGCCCATGTCGAGAACGTCGTCCGGGCTTTTCAGCCCGCCGAGGCCGGCGCCGGCGACCCGCCATGCGCCGGGAGCGGTGCGTTCGATATCGGCGCCGAGGGCGCGCATCGCCGCCGCTGTGCGCAGAACGTCCTCGCCCTCAAGCAGGCCGGCGATCCGGGTTTCGCCCACGGCGAGGCCGGCGAACATCAGCGAGCGATGGGAGATCGATTTGTCGCCCGGAACCGTAATGGTTCCGGCGAGGGGCGCCGCTGGCCGGCGCGAACGATGGGGGTGGGGCGTTTCCGTGGTCATCGATGCGCGCTTAGCACGGGGCGCGCGGTTTGACATAGGTGAAGATGGATGGCATGGCGCGCGCCCTGAATGGAGCGTTTTCGAACCCCCGAGAGGCTGTGATGGCGAAGCCGGAACTTGGCGATAAACATACCTGTGTGTCGTGCGGCGCGCGGTTTTTCGATCTGGGCAAGGAGCCCGCGATCTGCCCGAAATGCGCGACCGAACAACCGGCCGAGCAGCCCAGGCTGAAGCGGGCCATGCCCTTGCCGGAGGACGTGAAGAAGCCGGCGAAGGTTGCCGCGGCGGCGGACGAGGATGCCGATGTCGATGTCGCGGATGACGGCGCGGACGAGGACATCCTTGAGGATGCCGACGATCTCGACGACGATGCCGACGCGATCGAGGGCGATATCGAGGTTGCGCGGGATTCGGACGAGGCCGAGCAGTAACCGGTCGGCGGTTTTTACCCGAACGTGAACGTGAACGCGAACCCCGGCCCCTGCCGGGGTTTTCGTTTTTGGCCGGGGTTTTCCGTTTCCGGTGAAAGCCGGGACGGAAGGTCAGTATTGACAGGGGAAAAACTCCCTGACACTTTGTAAGCATACAAATGAAATAGTGGCTTGTGAAACAGTAACCGGGGTTGAACCGGATGGCCGGGAGGTTCGCATGACGATCCGTAAAATCGTGACCATCGTCGAGGATACGGTCCGCGAGCAGGGGCGCGCGGTCGAGCCGCCGACCCGCAAGGCCGCGGCGATCGCGGTGATCGCCAACCCGTTCGCCGGTCGCTATGTCGAGGATATCGGCGCGCTGACCGATACTGGCGCTGAACTCGGCGCCATGCTCGGGGCGCGCGCGGTCGCGGCACTCGGGATCGATCCCGGTCAGGTCGAGAGCTACGGCAAGGCGGCGATCGTGGGCGCGGATGGCGAGCTGGAGCACGCCGCCGCGATTTTGCATCCCAAACTCGGCAAGCCGCTGCGTGAGGCCGTTGCCGGCGGGGCGGCGCTGGTGCCGAGTGCCAAGAAGCGCGGCGGGCTGGGGGCCGCGATCGACGTGCCGCTCGGCCATCGCAATGCTGCCTTCGTGCGCAGCCATTTCGACGCGATGGAGATCAGTGTGCCCGACGCACCGAGGCCGGACGAGATCGTCGTTGCCGTTGTGGTCACCGATTCCGGCCGGCCCTTGCCACGGGTCGGCGGGCTTCGCGTCGACCAGATCGAGGGCAAGGACGGGCTGCGATAGACTACGCCTGGATCATCGATAACACGGCTGAAAAAAACGCCTGACAAAAAACGAGGAGACATCCATGACCCTGACCCGCAGAACCCTGCTGACGAGCAGCGCCGCAGCGGCGCTCGCCGCCCCCGCCATCGTGCGCGCGGCAGGCGCGGCGCCGATCGTGATCGGCGAGATCAACTCCTATTCCACCTTCCCCCAGTTCACCACACCCTATCGCAACGCGATGCGCATGGCGGTGGACGAGGTGAACAAGGCCGGCGGCGTGCATGGCCGGATGCTCAAGCTGATCACCAAGGATGATGGCGGAAAGCCGCAGAACGCGATCCGCGCCGCGACCGAGCTGGTGCATGGCGACAAGGCCGATCTGCTGGCCGGCGGGTTTCTCTCGAATGTCGGCCTCGCGCTGAGTTCCTATGCGAAGCACGCGAACAAGCTGTATGTCGCGAGCGAGCCGCTGACCAACGCGCTGACCTGGAAGGATGGCAACGCGACCTGTTTCCGCCTGTCGCCCTCGATCTACATGCTGGTCGCGATGATGATCGACGACGCGGCGAAGCTGCCGGCGAAACGCTGGGCGACGATCGCGCCGAACTATGCCTATGGCACCTCGTCGGTGAACACCTTCAAGGAACTTCTGAAGGCAAAACGTCCCGATGTTACCTTCGTCGCCGAGGAATGGCCGACGCTCGGCGCGATCAATGCGCCCGCGACGGTCGAGGCGATCGAGGCGGCCAAACCGGACGCGATCTTCAACTCGACCTTCGCCGAGGATCTCGTCGCGTTCGTCCGGCAAGGCAATTCGTCCGGCCTGTTCAAGGACAAGACGGTTCTGTCCCTGCTGACCGGCGAGCCGGAATATCTCGACCCGCTGGGCAGCGACACGCCGGTGGGCTGGATCGTCACCGGCTATCCGGGTGCTGCCTACACCGGTGCGGGCAACACGAAATTCGTCGATCTCTACAAGAGCCATTTCAACGCGGAGCCAGACTGGGGGGCGGTGATCGGCTTCACGCTGATCCACTCGATTGCCGCCGGGCTCGCGCGCAGTGCGCACATCTCGACCGCCGGGCTGGAGAAGGGCTTCGCCGGAGCCTCGTTCCAGACCCCGTTCGGCGAGGCGATGTATCGCGCGATCGACCATCAGAGCACGATGGGCGGGTTCGTCGGCAAGCTCGGGCTGAAGGATGGCAAGGGGATCATGACCGATTTCCGCTATGTCGATGGCGCCAGCGTGCTGCCGCCGGATTCGGTGGTCAGGAAGCTGCGTCCGCATTCGGCCTGAGAGACTTCGGATCGCTGCATGAACGGAGCGCTGTTTCTCGTCCAGATCCTGACGGCGCTGGGAACGGCGTCGTCCCTGTTTCTGGTCGCGGCCGGGTTGACGGTGATTTTCGGCGTCACCCGGGTGGTGAATTTCGCTCATGGCAGCCTCTATATGCTCGGCGCCTATATCGGCTGGACCATTCTCGGGCATTTGCCGCAGACGCCGCTTGGCTTTGCCGTGGGCTGTATTCTGACCGCTGTGGCGCTCGGCGTCATCGGGGTCGTGATCGAGGTGGTTCTGCTTCGCCGCCTTTATCACGCGCCCGAGCTTTACCAGTTGCTCGCGACCTTCGGTATCGTTCTGATCGCGGCGAATCTCGTGCAGATCGTCTGGGGTCCGAACGCGCTGACGATTCCGCGCCCGGTCTGGATGCGCGGCGCGGTGCCGATCGCGGGACAGGCGTATCCGCTCTACAATCTGGTGATGCTCGCGGTCGGGCCGGTGGTTCTCGGCCTTCTCTGGCTGTTGTTCACCCGCACGCGCTGGGGCTCGCTGGTGCGTGCGGCGACCCAGGACCGCGATATGGTCGGCGCGCTCGGCGTACGCCAGCAGATTCTGTTCACGGCCGTCTTCGCACTCGGCTCGGCGCTGGCGGGGTTGAGCGGCGCGCTCGCCCTGCCGAATGTCGCGGCGACCTCGGGCATGGGGCTGACCGCGGTGACCGATGCGTTCGTCATCGTCGTGGTCGGCGGGATGGGCAGCGTTCCGGGCGCGTTTCTCGCCAGCCTGCTGATCGGGCTGTTGCAGACCTTCGGCGTCGTCCTGATTCCGAAATACACGCTGGTCGCCGTGTTCGCGGTGATGGCGATCGTTCTGGTCGCGCGGCCGAACGGGCTGATGGGGCGTGAGAGCGCCGCGCCGCGCGGCGCGGGCGAGGCCCTGTCGCTGGTGCGCGGGGCGACGCCGCTGGTGATGGCGCTGGGCGCCGCAGCGCTTGTGATCGCGATCCTGGTTCCGTTCGTCTCGACCGGCTATCTTCTCGCGATTACCCAGAATGCCGCGATCGCGATGCTGTTCGCGGCGAGCCTGCATTTCATCATGGGGCCGGGGGGGATGCCGAGTTTCGGCCATGCTGCCTGGTTCGGGCTCGGCGCCTATGGCGCGGCGCTCGCGGCGACCAGCGGCAATCTGCCGATGGGGGTCGCCCTTCTGGTCGCGATCGGCGTTGCCGCTGTCGCCGCCGCACTGGTCGGCACGTTCATGGTCAAGCTTTCGGGAATCTATTTCGCGATGCTGACCTTCGCCTTTGCCGAGGTGGTGTGGGCGCTGGCCGAGCAGAGCACCGCGCTGACCGGCGGGGATAACGGGATTCTCAACATCTGGCCGGATGGCTGGTTCGCCTCGGCTTCAGGGTTCTATGCGCTGGTGTTGATTCTTTCGGTCGGCGGGGTTCTGGTCTTGCGCCGGGTGATTTTCTCGCCGTTCG
>DASVGZ010000184.1:0-5016 GCA_036379275.1 Acidiphilium sp.
ATGGTTCCCGAGCGCGGCGCGCCCACGACGATCAGAGGCTGAGACATTCCCGCTCCATTCCGGTTGCCTTCCCTACGTGGTCGCCGGCGCGTACGGCGACATGACGCGCCGCATACCGTTTGGTAATGCCGGCGGCCGGAATCGGCGGGTTTTCAGTCCTCCTCGATATCCTCCAGGCTGAACTGCTGCGCCTCCTCGTCGTAGGAATAGAGCTCGGCGTAGCGGCCCCAGGAAATCGCGGTGCGCAGGGTCTCGTCGGCCCGCTCGGGCGACATGTGATCCTCCAGCTCGTCGCGGAACCGCACCGCCGAGGCGCGATGGTTCCAGCGCTCGTCGATCACCTGCCTTATCGCGGCGACCAGCGGCACCTGGGCGCGCAGATTGTCGGCGAAAATGCGCTTGCGCTCCTCGGTTTCCGCGTTGGCGAAACGGTGCCCCTGCTCGGTGAGCCGGATATCGCCCTCCTCGAGTTCGGCGAATCGCAGCAGTTGCAGGGTTTCGCCGAGCGGCAGCAGGTCGTCCACCTCGTATTGCAGCGCGGCGGCCAGCGCCGGCAGGTCGGCGCGCCCGTCATAGGGCGGGGCGGCGAGGGTTTCCATCAGGCCCGACATCAGGTTGGTGCCGATCGGATGCAGAGGGGTCGCGAAGCCGGTCGCCGGCTGGGCTGCCTGGGCGCGCAGGTCGGCCGGCGTCTTCCGCCGCGTCATCACCGCATAGATATCGTCCACCAACTGGCGGAACGCGGGGTCGAGCCGGTTGCGCGGATGCGGAAACCGCACGGTCATCTCATGCGCGACCCGGCCGGGATCGGAGGAGAACACCAGGATACGGTCGCACATCAGAACCGCCTCCTCGATATTGTGGGTAACCAGAAGCATGGATTTCACCGGCAGCTTCCGGTCCGACCACAGGTCGATCAGGTCGGTGCGCAGGGTTTCGGCGGTCAGCACGTCGAGCGCCGAAAACGGCTCGTCCATCAGCAGAAGGTCGGGATGGGTCACCAGCGCCCGCGCGAGGCCGACCCGCTGGCGCATTCCGCCTGACAACTCCTTGGGATAGGCGCCATCGTAGCCACCCAGTCCGATCAGGTCGATCGCATCTTCCGCGCGCGCCTCGCGCTCGGCCCGTGCGACACCTTGCGCCTCCAGCCCGAGCTCGACGTTTTCCTGCACGGTCAGCCACGGAAACAGCGCGAAGCTCTGGAACACCATGGCGACGCCGCGCACCGGCCCGCGCACCGGCCGGCCCTGCCACAGAACCTCGCCGCTGGTCGGGCGCAGCAATCCGGCGATGATGCGCAGAAGCGTCGACTTCCCCGACCCCGAACGCCCGAGCAGCCCGACGATCTCGCCCTCGCGCAGGCTGACATTCACGTCGTCGAGCACGATCAGTTCGTTATTGGCCTCTTTCGGATAGGCCTGCCGGCACTTGCGGACTTCGAGCAGGGTTCGCGTGGCGACGATCTGGTCCATGCGGGAAAATCCTAACCGAGCGTGGTCCGGCGGCGGGCGAAAGCATAGAGCGGACGCCAGACCAGCCGGTTGAAAGTGAGCACGAAAGCCGACATCACCGCGACCCCCAGAACGATCTTCGCGGTGTTTCCGTCGCTGGTCGCCTGGGCGATATAGGCGCCAAGCCCCTGCGCGACCAGCGTCGTGTTGCCCCAGGATGCAACCTCCGCGACGATCGAGGTGTTCCACGCATTGCCGCTCGCGGTCAGCAGCCCGGTGACCAGATAGGGCAGGATGCCGGGAATCAGAAGCCTTCGCCAGCGCAGAAAGCCGCGCAGGCCGAAATTCGCCGCCGCTTCCTTCAAATCTCCGGGCAGGGCCGATGCGCCGGCCACCACGTTGAACAGCACGTACCACTGCGTGCCGAGAATCATCAGCGGGGTCAGCCAGATATCCGGCGCCAGCCTGAATCTCAGGATCAGCGCGACCGCGATGGGAAACAGCAGGTTGGCCGGAAACGCGGCCAAAAACTGCGCGACCGGCTGAACGATCCGTGTCGCCTTCGGCCGCAGCCCGACCCAGACGCCGACCGGCAGCCAGATCGCGCAGGACACCACCAGCGCCACGATCACCCGCGCGAGTGTGTAGCAGGCGAGCTTCAGGCAGGTGAACAGGTCGGACAGGTCCAGATACGCCGCGCAGAACCGCGCGACCTGCCAGAACGCGAGCCCCGCGCCGATCGCGACCACGGCATAGAACACCAGGTCCCCCAGTCGCGACGACGCCCCTCCGGTCCTGAGCGAGGCGAAGGTCCGTTCGGCCTTGCCCAGCCGCAGCCGGCCGATCAGCGCGACCTTCTCGCCGATCCAGCCGCCCGCCTCGCGCAGGATCGTGGTCCGGCGCAGCAGCTTCAGCACCCAGGGTTCGGAGTCCGCCGCCGTCTGCACGGTCTCGAACCGGAACTTGGCCGACCACGCGACCAGAGGGCGGAACAGCAACTGGTCGTAGAGCAGGATCACCACCAGCATGGCGATCACCGCGTAGACGATCGCGGCGAGATCGCGATGTTCGAGCGCGACCGCGACATACGAGCCGATTCCCGGCAGGGTGAAGGTGGTGTTGCCGACCGTGATCGCCTCGGAGGCGACGACGAAGAACCACCCGCCCGACATCGACAGCATGGTGTTCCACACGAGGCCCGGCGTCGCGAACGGAACGTCGAGCCGCCAGAACCGCTGCCAGGGAGACAGGCCGAAGCTGCGGCACGCCTCGTCGAGGTCGGCCGGCTCGGTGGTCAGAGACTGGTAGAAGCTGAACGCCATGTTCCAGGCCTGGCTGGTGAACACGGCGAACACCGCCGCCAGTTCCGCGCCAAGCTCGCGCCCCGGAAACATGTGCAGGAAAAACAGTACGGTGAACGACAGGAAGCCGAGAATCGGCACCGATTGCAGGATGTCGAGAATCGGAATGATGATGATCGCCGCCCGCCGGCTCTTCGCCGCCAGCGTCGCCACCGTGAAGGTGAAGCCGAGCGAGGCGAGCAGCGCGGCGAACATCCTGAGCGTGGTGCGCACCGCGTAGCCCGGCAGATACGCCGGATCGAGATGGATATGCGACGCCTGGGCAACGGCGAGCGGCGCGAGCGTGCCCTGTGCCACCCGCACCACGCCGATCAGAACGCCGAGGACGAGCAGGATCGCCGCCAGATCCCACGCATTGGGCAGGCGCCGTCCATGGACGATGGCTGGCGGGGCGATGCTGGTCATGGCCGGTCCGCAGGTGATGGTTGCTGTCAGGAACGCA
Organism: Acidiphilium sp.; assembly: GCA_036379275.1. Lineage (GTDB taxonomy): Bacteria > Pseudomonadota > Alphaproteobacteria > Acetobacterales > Acetobacteraceae > Acidiphilium. The sequence goes on from DASVGZ010000184.1 coordinate 3,255, forward strand.
CGAAGCCGGACGTTTCCGCCTTTTGCGTGCCCGCCCATAACCCGGCAGGGCCGCCCTGTCACCCCGTTGGATCGCCCTGCGCGGGGGAGACGAATCGCGTTGTGCCGGGGCCGGTTCTATTTTGCGCCGAACTGGGCTATGGGACGAAACCCCGGCGAGTCGCGGTTTCGCCGGGCGGATGACTGGAAGGAACGCATGAAGCTCAAGGCGGATCGCGCCACGCTCCTCAAGGCGCTGGCCCATGTTCAGAATGTGGTGGAACGGCGGAACACGATTCCCATCCTCGCCAATGTCCTGCTTTCGGTGAAGGAAGGCCGGCTGACCGTCGCCGCGACCGATCTGGAAATCGCCCTGATCGAGGAAGTCGCCGCCGCCAGCGCGTCGGATGGCGCCGTCACCGCGCCGGCCGCGACCCTCTACGAAATCGTCCGCCGTCAGCCCGACCACGCCGAAATCGAGCTCGACCATCCGGGTGGCGATTCGCCGCTGCACCTGCGCGCCGGCCGCTACGCGACCAAGCTCGTGGTTCTGCCGACCGACGAATTCCCCAAGCTCGACGCCGGCAAGCTGAGCCATCGCTTCTCGGTTCCGGCCCAGGCGCTGCGCGGCCTGATCGACCGCACCCGCTTCGCGATCTCGACCGAGGAAACCCGCTACTACCTCAACGGCATCTATCTGCACGCGGCCGAATCGGAAAGCGGCGCGGTTCTGCGCGCGGTTGCGACCGACGGTCACCGTCTCGCCCGGGTCGAGGAACCGCTGCCCGAGGGCGCGGCCGGAATGCCCGGCGTCATCATCCCCCGCAAGACGGTGAACGAGCTGCGCAAGCTGCTCGACGAGGTTTCCGGCGATGTCGCGATCGCGCTGTCGGAAACCCGGATCCAGTTCACGCTCGACACGGTGCGCCTGACCAGCAAGCTGATCGACGGCACCTATCCCGACTACAGCCGGGTGATCCCGGTCGGCAACGACAAGATCCTCCGGGTCGACACCGACGATTTCTCCAATGCGGTCGCCCGCGTCTCGGCGATCACCTCCGAGCGTCACAAGCCGGTGAAACTCTCGGTCGCGCGCGATCTTCTTGTCCTGTCCGCGACCAGCCCGGATCAGGGCACCGCCACCGAGGAACTCGACGGCGAACAGGTCCAGTACGAATCGACCCCGATCGAGATCGGCTTTCAGGCCCGCTACCTCAACGACGTGACCGAGCAGATCAAGGGCCATGTCGAATTCTGCTTCGCCGACGGTGCCGCCCCCACGCTGGTGCGCGCGGCGGGCGACCAGAGCGCCATCTTCGTCCTGATGCCGATGCGGGTTTGATCGCTGAGGCAAATCCGCCAGCCACCCGCATCGAGCGCCTGCGCCTCACCGATTTTCGCTCCTGGCCGGCGCTCGACTGGCAGCCCGCCGGCCGGCTCGTCGCTCTGGCGGGGCCGAACGGCTCGGGCAAGACCAACCTGCTTGAGGCGATTTCGCTGCTGGCACCCGGGCGCGGCCTGCGTGGCGCCCGGCTCGCCGAACTGGCCCGTCGCGCGCCGGGCGCATCCGGCGGCTGGGCGGTCGCCGCCCATATCCGGGGCAGGGACGGGGAGCATGATTTCGGCACCGGCATTGAGCCGTCCCAGCCCGAGCGTCGCCGCCTGCTTCTCGATGGCGAGGCGATTGCGGCTTCGGCGGCGGCGGAGCATTTCGCCTGCGTCTGGCTCACCCCGCAGATGGATCGCCTGTTCACCGAGGGCGCATCCGCCCGCAGGCGCTTTCT
>DASVGZ010000185.1:0-6659 GCA_036379275.1 Acidiphilium sp.
AGCCGTCCTCCCCCAACGCTACCTGATCGAAATCGATCAGCTTCAATCCGTCGAGATCGATCATACCGGCACGAACAGCTTCTATTTTCAATTCCGCTCGCTTCAGCCTTTCACTGCTGTCCTGACGTATCTGATCGAGCAACCGCTCCGCCATCTCCGCGCGCATCCGCCAGTCTTCTGGTAACGCGTCGTCATTCGTTTTGATTTCTTCGGTCATTCCGCTTCCTGTTCCGGTCCTTGCGTCTCGCCAGCGAGCCGTTCCAACTCGCCATTCACATCGACGATCCCGTGTATTGCTGCCAGCGCCTTCACTGCTGCCTCGCGCGACAACTGACCGGCATCGACCAGAATCGCGATCGCCTGCGCTTCCTTGAGTCGGTCATCCGCGGACGCTGGATACCAGCGCGGCCAGCGCAGACTCAGCCGCATTTTCGAATCCAGCTTCGAGACCTCCCGTCCCGTCACCGTCAGCGGAAACCGTTCGTTCGCTCGCAACACCATGCGCATCAGCGGAAGCAATCCGCCATCGCCGTAGGAAATCCGCAGATTGTCCGCGAGCCAGATCAATCCCTGATTCATGAGTTCCAGAGCCCGACCGGATTGCGCGGCACTCAGCCGGTCCGCATTCGCGCGATTGCCATGCACGCTCTCCAGCGCCATTTCTCGCAACGTGCGTACGTAATCGATGACGGCCGAAACCGCCGTGCCGCCGATTTCCAGAAGCTTCGCATCGCCTTTCTCGGAAACGATCAGTGCGTTGCCCGCACCTTTCACCATTTCCCGATCCGTTGTCGCCGGCTCCTTGATCAGAAGCGTCGGATCGGAAGCGTATTTCAGTCCCCTTCCCGCTTGCGACAACTGGTAATCGATCTCTATCCCGGTCTCGATCGCGGCCCGGAACGTGCAAGCGCCATCGACACCTTCTCCACCCGGTAAATTCCTGATCCATACGATCGGCACAAATCCGAGATCGTGGCGGACACTGCGCGCCGGATCGACTGCCGCTTCCATCGCACTCCCGACGGGAACCGGCAGAAACCAGGTTTCCGACACCGCATCCCACCGCCGCTGAAACCAGTATGTCTGTTCCGGTTCGATATCGGAATAGCCCTGGGCGAGCAGTTCTGCCCCCCTGACTTTGTAGCGTTCGGTCACCGCCGCCAGGGTATCCGGCGCGTCGTCACGCCAGATCGGCGTCAGATGCCTGGTTTCGAAAACCGAGAAAAACAGGCGCCCGTTCAGAACACGGAGCAGGATCGCAACCGATCCCACCGAACCACGCAGTGCCGCATCGATCATGACCTCGTTCAATCGACATTCCCGCAGGATATCGCCGAGCAACGTCGCGGTTCCGGCATCCTCGCAATCGATCGCGGGGAAATGTCCGGCGCTGAACAACAATGCCACGGAATCCTCGACCACGATCCGGCACAGCCCGTATCGCACCGAGGGGCGCCGGGCTCGCAGCGGAACATACTCCCCGGCGCCATTGCGCTCTTCCTGGAACGCATAGGGAAGGCCGTCATAGATCGAGCCGTCCAGCACCCGCTTGTAGAGATCCAGCCGCCGCGCCCTTGGCGCGAGATGCGGATCGGCCGGAATCGTCTGACAGATCGTCTCGAACATGCCTCACCGCCCCATCATGGAAAAATCGATCCGCCGCCCCGGCGTCCCGAGCGACGCGATTGTCGCCACCGCACGCGACAGTGCATCCACCTGATCGTCCTTCTCGCCGTTCGGAAATGCCTGAAGTTCATTCAGAAACGCTTCAGTCCAGCCTGTGCGCAGAACCACAACCCGGCCACCGCTGACTTCGGCTGCCGCCGGCATCGCGCGCGTCACCTTCGCACCGCTCTCGGGACTCGACACCACCTGAAAACCGCCAAGCCGACGCTTGTAGTGGTCGATCTGTGCAACGCCGGCCTGCCCGGGATCCTGCGCCAACGCGATCACGGTGCCCGCACCGTCCCTGGCCGCAACCCCGGTCAGTAACCGTTCGACATCTGCCGGCCGCTCCCGCACCCGCACGATATCGAGAACCACGAGCCTGCCGTCCGCGAGATTTCCCAACTTCAGACCCACGGTCCAGTCCGGATCACGCCCTGACGTTGCAACGCTCGCGGCAAGATCCCAGGCTCGCACCGTCCGCAGTACCGCCGGAGCGTTATCGACCAGTTCGACACGGCTGACATCGAATTGCCGGCCGGCATCCGATGTTGGATTCTGCTGGTAAAGTGCCATGAACAGCCGCTCGCCCGACGCCACCCGTCTGCGGGCAAGTTCGGCCTCATCCACAGCTTCCGGCCACAACGCCTCACCCGGCATACGCCCGAGCGGATCGTTTTCCTCGGCAAGTGCGGGAAATCGCAATGTCGTCCAGTTATCGCCAGCCCGACTCAACCGCCCTGCCAGATCATCCTCATGCCAACGGGTCATGACCAGAACGATCCGCCCGCGCGGCTTCAGACGTGACAATAGTTCGGCCCGGTACCAATCGTACAGGGAATCGCGGGCCTTCTTGCTATCAGCTTCCGACCATGTTTTCACCGGATCGTCGATCACGATCAGATCGGCTCGCCGCCCCGTGATCGGTCCGTGCACCCCGGTTGCGAAATACTCTCCGCCGCAAGTCAGTCCAAGCCGCCCTGCCGCCCTGCTTCCTGCATCAAGACCAAATCCCAGCACCTCGCCGCACTCGGTAACCGTTGAGCGCACCCGCCGGCCGAAATATTCGGCAAGCGAGGCAGTATGGCACGCTGCGATCACCTCGCTTTTCGGTCGCCGGGTGAACCAGAAGGTGGGAAACAGGACCGAAGCATAAGTCGATTTCGCCGCGCCGGGCGGCATCTGTACCATCAGCCGATCGATCGTCCCGTCGGCCACACGCTCCAGCGCTTCGATCAGCGCCACGTGATGGCGCGCCAGACGGTCCCCGTTTTCCGAAATTACTGTCGTTGCAAAGTCGAGAAATCGGCCCGGCTGGAAATCCGGTTCAATGAGGCTCGCGCGCTGCGTCATCGCCGCATCCGCGCACAAAACCTCATCATGAAAAAATCTATAGCCCAAACCGGGGCGGGTGGGCAAGCAAAAAAATAACTCTAAGTTAGAAAAATTTCTTTATGCCGACATACCGGTCAATGAAACCCGAACGCGACCCCGACCTCACTGCGAAACTCCAGCGTGCGGCTCGACGGTTCGTAGAATCCGTTGTTCAGCCCCGATCCCGCATAGTCGAAATGTCGAACTCCGAATCCGGCAAAAACATGCCAGAGTTTGCCGAACCGCCAGTCGGCGCCCAGTCGCACGGTTTCCTCCCCGCCTGCCCCGAAATTACCGGTGAAATCCAGCACTGGCGCCGAAACCTGGCCGCCCAGAACCGCCAGTCCCTCGGCACTCGCCGACAGCACCAGCCCGTCGCTCACTGCGATGTCAAGTTTCGCACCACCCCCCGCAAGCGCCGCGCGATAGAACTCGTCGTATCCGCCCGGTCCGCCGATATCCCGATACCAGTTCTGATATCCTGCGGCGACAAACGGAATCAACGCAACCGATGGTGCCAGCGCCAGCGCCCGGCCAAGCCGCACCTCGACATGATTGAAGACAGCATGGTCGGTCGTATCATAAGGCGACAGCCCACCCTCCGCGTTCTGGATATAACCGCGATAGGTCAGCGGCCCACCTGAAAAATCATAGACCACGCCGGTATAAACCCCCGGTACACCGAATACGGAACCAAGTCGCGAGACACTGGCGGTGAAGCCCGGCAGAGCACCGCTTTCCCGCACCGTCACCCCGGCGCCAACCTCGCGATAGAGAAACCCCGATGCCGACACCCCCAGCGCGACCCGGGTTTCCGCCGTCACGATCGCCGGATTGATCGTTACGGGTCCGGACGCGCGCGCACCTTCCGCAACCGCCGCCACGAGAAACGCCACCAGACCCATCCCGATCCAGACTGAAACGATCCAGCCCCTGCTCATCGCCCGATTCCGCGCGTTCCGGCAGCGGCACTATCCGCCTGCCGACATACTATCACGATCGCATCGAATTATTAATGTTCAATGAAATTTTTGCTGCACTGACTGCGATTCTCGGTCTGCCGTGTCATTCGTGCCACGACATGATCAAGTCTTCTCAATGCAGCGTCAGCAAGTTGCCGTGTCGGATCTCTGCGGGAGAAACAAGCGCGGCCGTCCCCACCCGCACCGAATGGAGCGGCCCGTCGAGCCTGCGCCTCCAGAAATCAAGGAACCGGTGCAGAACCGGAAAGTCCGGCGCGATGTCCAGTTCCTGCCAGACATAGGCCTGCAACAGATCGGGATGATCCGGCATATGGTAGAGTATCTCGGCCGTGGTCAGCCGATATCCCTGAAGTTGACGGTTCGGGTCCATGGTCACACCTCATCGAATGGCGCGGAAACCGTGCCACCGGCCCGATGCCCGTGCCCTGCGAATATGCCACAAAACTCTCGAAGTTTTACAATAAATTTTATAATATCAGATGTTTAGCACTCACTCTCCAATGCTGCTGCCGATGTTGACATCTTCTCCCTGGCCGACTAGACATCTGGCACTCTCCAGATGAGAGTGCCAGCAACGTCAGGTGCCGCATGAGGGCCGGCGTTTGCTGAGCCAGCCTTTGTTGCAACAGACCAAAGTCAGGAGCGATTCCAGATGAAATTCCGTCCCCTGCACGATCGCGTGGTCGTTCGTCGGCTCAATGCCGAAGAGAAGACCGCCGGCGGCATCATCATCCCCGACACCGCCAAGGAAAAGCCGATGGAAGGCGAAGTCATCGCTGTCGGCCCGGGTGCCCGCAATGAAGCCGGCGCCGTTGTCGCGCTGGATGTCAAGGCCGGCGACCGCATCCTGTTCGGCAAGTGGTCCGGCACCGAAGTCAAGATCGACGGCGAAGAACTGCTCATCATGAAGGAATCCGACATCATGGGCATCGTCGAGGGCAGCGCCGCGAAGAAGAAAGCCGCCTGATCTCCGCCACTGATCGCATCTGTTATCGAAAGGAATAGAGTATGGCTGCCAAAGACGTCCGTTTCTCCTCCGATGCCCGTGAGCGTATGCTCCGCGGTGTCGACACGCTCGCCAATGTCGTGAAGGTCACGCTCGGCCCGAAAGGCCGCAACGTGGTTCTGGAAAAGAGCTTCGGCGCCCCGCGCATCACCAAGGACGGTGTCACCGTTGCGAAGGAAATCGAACTTGCCGACAAGTTCGAGAACATGGGCGCGCAGATGGTGCGCGAAGTCGCCTCCAAGACCAACGACCTCGCGGGTGACGGCACCACCACCGCGACGGTTCTCGCCCAGGCCATCGTCCGCGAGGGCGTGAAGGCGGTTGCCGCCGGCCTGAACCCGATGGATCTGAAGCGCGGCATCGACAAGGCGGTCGTCGCAGTGGTCGACGAGCTGAAGAAGCGCAGCAAGAAGATCACCACCCCGTCGGAAACCGCCCAGGTCGGCACCATCTCCGCCAACGGCGAAGCCGAAATCGGCAGGATGATCTCCGAGGCGATGCAGAAGGTCGGCAACGAGGGTGTCATCACCGTCGAGGAAGCCAAGGGTATCGAGACCGAACTCGACGTGGTCGAGGGTATGCAGTTCGATCGCGGCTATGTCTCGCCCTACTTCATCACCAACCCCGAGAAGATGATCGCGGATCTCGACAATCCCTACATCCTGATCCACGAGAAGAAGCTGTCCGGCCTGCAGCCGATGCTGCCGCTGCTCGAAAGCGTCGTTCAATCCGGCAAGCCCCTGCTGATCATCGCCGAGGATGTCGAGGGTGAGGCTCTGGCCACACTCGTTGTCAACAAGCTGCGCAGTGGCCTGAAGATCGCCGCGGTCAAGGCTCCGGGCTTCGGCGATCGCCGCAAGGCCATGCTGGAAGACATCGCGATCCTCACCGGCGGTCAGGTCATCAGCGAAGATCTCGGCATCAAGCTGGAGACGGTCACGCTGAACATGCTCGGCCGTGCCAAAAAGATCCTGATCGAAAAAGAAAACACCACGGTCGTCGAAGGCGCTGGCAAGAAGGCGGACATCACCGGCCGCTGCAACCAGATCCGCGCGCAGATCGAGGAAACCTCATCCGATTACGACCGTGAGAAGCTGCAGGAACGCCTTGCGAAGCTCGCGGGCGGCGTTGCGGTCATCCGCGTCGGCGGCGGCTCCGAGGTCGAAGTCAAGGAGCGCAAGGATCTGGTGGACGACGCGATGCACGCGACCCGCGCCGCGGTCGAGGAAGGCATCGTGCCGGGCGGCGGCGTCGCTCTCGCCCGCGCCTCGCTGGTCCTCTCCAAGCTCAAGGTCGAGAATGACGACCAGCGCGTCGGCGTGGACATCGTCCGCAAGGCCATCCAGGTGCCGCTGCGCCAGATCTCCGAAAACGCTGGCGAAGATGGCGCGGTGATCGCCGGCAAGGTGCTGGACAAGGACGAGTACGGCTGGGGCTTCGACGCCCAGTCCGGCGAGTTCAAGGATCTGGTCAAGGCCGGCATCATCGACCCGACCAAGGTGGTCCGCACCGCCCTGCAGGATGCGGCCTCGGTTGCCGCCCTTCTGGTCACTACCGAAGCCATGGTCGCCGAGCGTCCGGAGAAGAAGACTCCGGCCGGTGGCCCGGGCGGCATGGGCGGCATGGGCGGC
>DASVGZ010000186.1:0-2212 GCA_036379275.1 Acidiphilium sp.
TACGGGATCGAAAGCCCCGGCATCACCGAAGGATCGGCGAGCGTGGTGAAGCGGAGATATTTCGCGGAAGACAGCGGTTTCGCGACAGCGAGCAGGTTCGACATCGCAAACCCCTGCCACGGCACCACGAGCGACCACGCCTCGACACAGCGATGGCGATAAATCCGGGTCTCGGTCTTCACCTGCTTCATCAAATCATCGAACGAGATGGTGAAGGGCTTTTCCACCAGTCCGTCGATCCTGATCGTCCAGGGCTCGGTGGGGAGCTTCCGGGCGGCGCGCCAGATATCCTTCGATGTGCCGAACTCATAGAAATTGTTGTAGGTTTCGACATCCTTCTCCGGGGTGAGTGCGCGGCCGGGGTCGAAACGCAACGCCGCGGGAGAATATCCCTGTGCCGGCGCGGGCGCCGATGCCGCGCGCGCCGTGCCGATGCCACCGAAGCCGAGCGCGGCACCGCCGAGCAGCGCCAGCGCCGCCCGGCGATTCATGCCGATAGCCTCCGGGGTCGCCTCGCGCTCCGGCAGTTCCCAGTCCGGCCGTCCGATCAGATGCATCCTTGTTCTCCCTCGCTATTACTCTACTCTGTCCCGTGGCGTCCGCGCATCACGCCGGTGTGTTCCCATGCCGGTATCAACCGATCCTGAACGAGGCTGCATGACCGAATCCCCCATCGACAGGCTTCTCGCGGTGATGGCCGCATTGCGCGACCCCGAGACCGGGTGTCCGTGGGACAAGGAGCAGGATTTCACGACCATCGCCCCCTATACGGTCGAAGAAGCCTATGAGGTTGCGGACGCGATCATGAAAAATGATCCATCCGCCCTGCGCGACGAACTGGGCGACCTGCTGTTCCAGGTCGTCTACCATGCCTGCATCGCCGAGGAGCGCGGCTGGTTCGATTTCAACGTGGTCGCGGCGGGAATCACCGAAAAGATGATCCGCCGGCACCCGCATGTGTTCGGCGATGCCGGCACCCGCGATGCCACGGCGCAGACCCGCGCCTGGGAAGCCGACAAGGCGCAGGAACGGGCGCTGAAAGCCGAACACGGCGTGCTCGACGGCATCGCCACCACCCTGCCCGCCCTGGCACGGGCGAAGAAGCTGGCGGCGCGGGCGGCGCGGGTCGGGTTCGACTGGCCGGACGCCGACGCTGTGCTCGACAAGCTCGACGAGGAGATCGCCGAACTGCGCGCCGAACTGCCGGAGCGCGACAAGGACCGGATGGAGGACGAACTGGGCGACCTGTTCTTCGTGATGGTCAATCTCGCCCGCAAGCTCGGCCTCGACAGCGAGGCAGCTCTGGCACGCGCCAACGCCAAATTCGAACGCCGCTTCCGGGGCGTGGAAGCCGCGCTGACAACGCAGGGGCGCACACCGGAGCAGGCCAGGCTCGACGAGATGGAAGGATTGTGGCGGCAGATAAAGGCGGCGGAGTGATGGGCGGCGTGACCCGCTGCGTCTGGGCCGAGGGCGACGATGCTCTGATGCGGGCCTACCACGACGATGAATGGGGCCGCCCGGTGCGCGACAGTCGCGCGCTGTGGGAAATGCTGGTGTTGGAGGGGTTTCAGGCCGGGCTGTCGTGGCGGACGATCCTGCACCGGCGCGAGGGCTTCCGCGCCGCCTTCGCCGGGTTCGATCCGGAAATCGTCGCCCGGTTCGGCCCGGATGACGTGGCGCGACTGATGAACGACGCCGGAATCATCCGCTCGCGCGCAAAGATCGAGGCGACGATCGGCGGCGCGAAAATCTATCTCGCGATGCGCGATTCGGGCGAGGATTTCTCGGAATTCGTCTGGAACCTGGCCGGCGGCGTACCGATAAGGGGCGACGGGGTGGCTCTGCCGGTCAGCACGCCGCTCTCGCACACGATCTCGGCGGAGCTGAAACGGCGCGGCTTCAAATTCGTCGGGCCGGTGATCGTCTACGCCTGGATGCAGGCTGTCGGCATCGTCGACGACCACGCGGCCGGATGCTTCTGCCGGGATCCGGTTCCTGTCATCGGCAGGCGCTTACGCTGAGGCCTCGCCGAATTCACCGGCCAAACACCACCACGCTTTCAAGATGCACCGATGCGGGGAACTGGTCGATCGGCGTTGCAGCGAGGACATCGTAACCCGCCTGCCGGAACCGTCCGGCCTCGCGCGCCAGAGCATCGGGGTTGCAACTGACATAGACCACGCGGGGGATTTTCGCCTCCGCGACCGGC
>DASVGZ010000187.1:0-5354 GCA_036379275.1 Acidiphilium sp.
CGCAACCAAACGCGAGACGCTTTCCCGCGTGCGCAAGGGCGATCCGGCAACCCTTCCCAGCCACCCCGAAGGCGGCGAACTCGTGATGACGCTTCGGCCAGGAGACGTGCTGCACCGCAAGATCGACGGCCGGGACGAATACTGCCTGATCCGGAAGTTTCTCGGGTCAGGACAAATCTTCTTCAAACCTCTTACCATGGCTCTCGAACCGAAACCGGAAGTCTCGAAAACGCCCAATCCTTTGTTACAGGAAGGCTGGGGCAAGGTTATCATCGACCCGATCGGACGCGTGAGTCCGGCACGATGAGCTACCGCACGGTCGAAATCGGCTCACCGGCACGGCTTTCGCTCCGGCACCGGCAGATGGTCATTGCGCGGGAGGATGGCAGCGCACCCACGGTCCCGATCGAGGATCTCGATATTCTTCTCCTCGCCGAGCCACGGATCACCTGCTCCGGCGCACTTCTCGTCTCGCTTGCCGAGGCGAAGGTCGCCACCATCATCTGCGGCACGGACTACATGCCAACCGGAGTTCTCTTGCCCTATGCCGGCAACGTCCTCTCGGGCGAGCGGCTGCGCGCCCAGCTCGCCTGTCCGAAACCTCTGTCGAAACGACTCTGGCAGACCATCATCGTCTGCAAGCTGCGCCGCCAGGGCGACCTTCTCGCCAGCGTTACGGGCACGGACGCGGGATTATCGGCAATGGCGCGCCGGGTTCGCTCCGGCGATCCCGACAATCTGGAAGCGCAAGGTGCCCAGCGTTACTGGCCGCGTCTGCTCGGAGCAAAATTCCGGCGCGACCGCACGGGAGAGCCACCCAATCACCTGCTCAACTACGGCTACGCCGTGCTTCGGGCAGCCACCGCACGCGCCATCGTCAGCGCCGGGCTGCAGGCCGGGATCGGCCTGTTTCACGCCAATCGCGGCGATGCCTTTGCCCTCGCGAGCGACCTGATGGAGCCGTTCCGCCCGTTCGTCGATGGCGTGGTCTGGGAATTGTCGCGCGACGGCGCCGCCGCCGGCGATCTCGACCGGACCTGCCGGACCCACCTTCTTTCCATCCTTAACCGCGCCGTCGCGATCGACGGCCAGACCATGCCCCTGTCTCTCGCCCTCACCCGCACGGCCACTTCCCTCGCAGAGAGTTTCGTTGCGCGTAAATCGCGGTTGAAACTGCCCGAGGGGGCAGACGGCCTGCCCGGCCACGAGACCGATCATGCCGCTCCGCCAGCCGCTTCTTGATCCGCTCGCCTGGCGCTGCATGTGGGTTTTCGCGATGTTCGATCTGCCAACTGAAACCCCGGCCCAGCGCCGCGCCTATACCCGATTCCGCAAGGACCTTCTGGAAGACGGGTTTGCTATGATGCAGTACAGCATCTACTTTCGTCATTGTGCGAATCGCGAGAACGCGGACGCACATATCCGGCGCATGGGCGCGCGCGTGCCGCCCGAAGGCGAGGTGCGCTTCATGATGGTGACCGATGGACAATTCGCACGGATCGAAATTTTTGCCGGAAAACGTCGCAAACCACCTGAAACGCCCCCGGCCCAGCTCGAATTGTTTTGAACTGGACCGGAGTTTTTTCAGCCTTTTGAAGAACTTATGCAAAAGGCAATTGTAGCGATGCCCGGTGCGGCCGCAAGCCGCAGCTAGGAGTCCCGGCCGAAGCAGCCGCCAAATATTGTAGCGATGCCCGCTGCGGCCGCAAGCCGCAGCTGAAATCGTTGAAGGTGTCACCGAAATTTAATTGTAGCGATGCCCGGTGCGGCCGCAAGCCGCAGCACGGAGGATTGTGATGGCGGCGGATTCGGAATTGTAGCGATGCCCGGTGCGGCCGCAAGCCGCAGCTTTTGTTGCCGGGCGCGCCGAGCGAATTTGATTGTAGCGATGCCCGGTGCGGCCGCAAGCCGCAGCCTGAAAAGCAGGGGGCCGTCCTCGGCATGGATTGTAGCGATGCCCGGTGCGGCCGCAAGCCGCAGCTCACCCTCGCGCCGACTACCACGCGTCCGGATTGTAGCGATGCCCGGTGCGGCCGCAAGCCGCAGCAGCCGTTCGAAGCGGCGGTGCTTCGGCATAATTGTAGCGATGCCCGGTGCGGCCGCAAGCCGCAATCCCCTGCCCCACCCCTACCCGACACTCTCCGCACAGGTTTCCTTCAGGCACTGGAAAAAATGCGCGGCGACGGTGGTCAGCGGCGCATCGCGCCGGGTCAGCAGGCTGTGCAGCAGATGCGGCAGGGGCTCGCGCACCGGCACCCGTTTCAGCCCATAGCGGCTGAACTCCTGCCGGACCACCGGCTCGGCGAACAGCGAGACGAAATCCATTGTCTGCAACAGGGCCAACGCGGTCAGCGGCGACTGGCAGCGCATCACCAGCTTCGGCGGATGAAACCCGTGGCGCTCGAACATCTCGGCGAACCTCACCTCGGCGCCCGGCGCCGGCCGGCCCGGCAGCAGCCAGGTCGCCCCGGAAAGATCGCCGAGCGAACGGCTCCGCACCAGCGGATTTTTGCCCCGCACGCCGATGACGAGCGGCAGCGCGATCAGCGGCGTCACCTCCACGCTGTCGGGATAAGACAAGCCCGGCGGCCCCTGCACCATCGCGAAGTCGATCACGCCCCTGCGCAGCCGGTCGATCGATTCCGCCCAGGTCGCGTCGTTCAGTTCCACCGACACGTTGGGCATCGTCTCCCGAAACCGCGCGAAGGCCGAGGGCAGGAACACCCGCGCCGATGTCGAGGACAGCGAGAGGATCACGCTACCGGTCGAGCCATCGCGCATCCGGGCGATTTCCTCGTGCGCGCGCCGCATGTCCTCGACCAGGGCGCGTGCCCGCACGGTAAAGGCGCGGCCGTATTCGGTCGGCTCGATCCCCAGGCTGCTGCGCCGGAACAGTTTCGCTCCGAGCATCTTTTCCAGCCCGCCGATCGCCGACGATACCGCCGGCTGGGTTACCCCGAGCAACCGCGCACCGCCATGGATGCTGCCGGTCTCCACCACCGCGAGAAACGTGCGCAACTGGCTGAGCTTCATGCCGCCCTCCCCGGCCGATGATAAATTAAATCTATCATCAAGAGCAATCTATTATCTTTTCTTTATGTTTTGCCGGCCCGATAGTCCCCGCCCCACACCGGGAAAAACGGGCACAGGGAAGAACGGACCATGGAGGAAAACCTGAGCGATTTCGCCAACACTGTCATCGCGGCGGACAGGCCGGCCCTGAACCGCACCCGCGCCATCGCCGCGATCACCATCGGCAATGCGCTCGAATTCTTCGACTTCACCGTGTTCAGCTTTCTTGCCGTCACCATCGGCAAGGTCTTCTTCCCGACCGAATCCGCCTATGGCCAGATCCTGCTGGCGACCGCGACCTTCGGCGTCGGCTTCATCACACGGCCGATCGGCGGCATCGTTCTCGGCACCTATGCCGACCGCGCCGGTCGCCGCGCGGCACTTCTGGTCACTCTCGGGCTGATGGCGCTCGGCTCGGCGCTGATGGCGTTCACGCCCACCTATGCCGAAATCGGCGTCGCCGCACCGGTCATCATCGTGATCGCCCGGCTGATCCAGGGGTTTTCGGCGGGCGGCGAGGTCGGCGCGACCACCGCGATGCTGCTCGAATACGCCGAACCGCATAACCGCAGCTTCTATTCGAGCTGGCAGTTCGCGAGCCAGGGGCTCGGCGTCGCGATCGGCGCGGCGCTCGCCACCGGCAGCGCCGGGCTGCTGAGCCACGCCGCGTTCATGTCCTGGGGCTGGCGGTTTCCGTTCGTGATCGGGATGCTGGTGGCTCCCGCCGGGCTCTATATCCGCCACAAGCTCGCGGACACGCTGGTTCCCGCCAGCCGGCGCAAGGACGCCCACCCCTCCAGCCCGCTCGGCATCGTTCTGCGCGATCACTGGCGCACCGTCATCCTCGGCCTGATGATGATGGCGGGCGGCACCGCCAGCGTCTACCTGATCACCTTCTACATGCCGACCTACGCGATCCGTCAGCTCCATGTTCACATGACGGGCGCTCTCTCGGCCGGCATCATCGTCGGGCTGATCCTGTTCATCGGCACGCCTCTGCTCGGCCTGCTCGCCGACCGGTTCAACCGAAAGGCGATCAGCATCGCCGCCCGCGTCGCCACCGTTCTCGCGATCTACCCGGCGTTTCTCTACCTGAACGCGGCGCCCAGCGCCGGGCGGCTGCTCATCGTCGTCGCCGTTCTGATCACGCTGCACGTCTTTTCGCTCGCCAGCATGGCGATCGTACCGTCGCTTCTGCCCAAGCCGGTGCGCGCCACCGGCTCGGCCTTCATCTACGCGGTCGGCGTCGTCATCGTCGGCGGCTCGTCGCAGGTGATCGTCACCTGGCTGGTCCACGTCACCGGCTCGCGGCTCAGCCCGGCGCTGTTTCTTCTGGTCTGCTCCGCCATCACCATCCTGGGGCTGATCCTGATCGAGGACCGCTCCGGCGAAGAGAAAATCTGACAATCATAACAACAAGGACTCCTGATGACTGACGCGCTGCGCTCCCAGTTCTCGACCTGTTATGCCGAGGCCCGCACGAAACTGCTGGCCTCGGCCGAAGCCGCCAATGCGACGGTGGAAAGCCACGTGCTCGACACCCATACCGGCGCGCTCGGCGAGACCCTCGCGACCGACACCGTGCTGATCGCCCCCGAAGGCGCGGAAAACCTTCTGGTCATCACCTCCGGCACCCATGGCGTCGAGGGATTTCCGGGCTCGGGCTGCCAGATCGGCCTGCTGCGCGACGCAAACATGCTCGGCATCGCGAAGGCGAACCGGGTCGCGATCCTTCTGATCCACGCGGTCAACCCGCACGGCTTCTCGCATATCCGCCGGACCAACGAGGACAATATCGACATCAACCGCAACTGCGTCGATTTCGCGCACCCCCTGCCCGCCAATGCGGATTACCGCGAGGTTCACGATCTTCTGGTGCCGAAAGCCTGGCCGCCGACCGGAGCGAACGAGCGCGCGCTCGACGCCTGGCGCGAAACCAACGGCGCGGAGCGGTTGCGCACGGCGCTGACCATCGGTCAGTATCACACGCCGAACGGCCTGTTCTACGGCGGCACCGCACCGAGCTGGAGCCACCGCACCCTGCGTGCGATCCTGAAGCGGCATCTGCCGGAGTATCGGGGCATCGGTCTGATCGATTTTCATACCGGCCTCGGCCCGAGCGGCCACGGCGAGAAAATTTTCATCGGCGGCCCGGATGCCGCCATGGAACAGCCCCGCGCACGCGCCATCTGGGGCAGCGACATCGTTCCGATCGGCACCACCGGCGCCGCCTCGGTCACGGTCTCCGGTCCGATCGTCCGGCTGGTCTACGAGGAAGCCGC
>DASVGZ010000188.1:0-2593 GCA_036379275.1 Acidiphilium sp.
CGCCATAGCCGAGATCCTTCATCAGTCTGGTCGGCGCGTTCAGGATATGCGCGGGCGGCGCCAGACTTCCGGTGGCCTGCGCCGCGCGCTTCGCCGCACCGAACGCGCGATAGCCGGCATTCGATTTCGGCGCGCTCGCCAGATACAGAACGAGCTGGGCGATGGCGAGATCGCCTTCCGGACTGCCGATCCGCTCATAGGCTTCCCATGCGGCGATCGCCTGGGTCAGCGCGAGCGGGTCGGCGAGGCCGATATCCTCGACCGCGAAACGGGTCAGCCGGCGCGCGATGTAGCGCGGGTCCTCGCCGCCAGTCAGCATCCGCGCCAGCCAGTAGAGCGCGGCATCGGGGTCCGAGCCGCGCATCGACTTATGCAGCGCGGAAATCAGGTTGTAGTGCTCCTCGCGATTGCGGTCGTAGAGGGCCGCGCGCCTTGCAACCAGCCCGGCCAGCGCGGTCTCGTCGAGCGGCGCGCCCACGCCTTCGGCAAAAACCTGCTCGGCCATGTTGAGCACCGCGCGGCCGTCGCCATCCGCCATCGCGCGCAGGCTGGCGCGCGCGGCATCGGTCAGTGCAAGCCGCCGGCGCATCGCCGCCTCCGCACGGGTCAGCAGAAGCTCCAGCGCCGCATCGTCGAGCCGGCGCAGCACAAGAACCTGACAGCGCGACAGAAGCGCGCCATTCAGTTCGAAGGACGGGTTCTCGGTCGTCGCGCCGACCAGGGTGACCGTACCATCCTCCACCACCGGCAGGAACCCGTCCTGCTGGGCGCGGTTGAAGCGATGGATTTCATCGACGAACAGAAGCGTGCGCGACCCGGTGCGCCGCCGCCGCGCGGCCTCCTCGAACACCCGCTTGAGGTCGGCGACGCCGGAAAACACCGCCGAAATCTGGGTGAAAACCAGCCCGGCGCGATCCGCGAGCAGCCGGGCGATCGTGGTCTTGCCCACGCCCGGCGGTCCCCACAGGATCAGCGAGGCAAGGCTGCCACGCGCCAGCATCCGGGTCAGGCTGCCCTCCGCCCCGACCAGATGATCCTGCCCGACGACTTCGGCGAGTTCGCCCGGCCGCAGTTTCTCCGCGAGCGGCGCCCTGCCATTCGGCGAGGCGGCAGGGGTTTCGGTTTCGCCGAACAGGTCTTCGGTTGCTTGCGGTGTGCGCGCCATCGGCGACCTATAGATCAGTTGCGCCGATAGAGCACGTGCAGCACGACGAACCAGTCGTATCGCGGATCGACGACGCTGCCGTCCGCACGCACCAGCATCCCGCCCGGTGTCACCGGCACATGGGTCAGCGCCACTTCGTCATCGACATTCCCGCCGATGACCGAAAGCATCCCCGGCTGCACATCGACCACGATCGCGCAATGCGCCGGAAAATAGCCCTTGCTCGGCAGGTCGGCATAGCGCATCGACGCGGCCCGGTCGCGCCCGGCGCAGATCAGGTCACCCGCGACTGGCGCATCGGTTTCGGGATTCTCCGCCACCACCAGCGGATCGGCGATGCCGCCATGGGCAGCGTGCCACGCATAGTCGATATAATGGGCATGGTCAGGCGCATAGGGAAAATCCGGCCCGGCACCAGCCATGCGCATGACATAGGAGATGAACGCGGCCGACCAGGCGAAATCGCCATCCACATCCGCCGGAAACACCTGCCCCCGCGCATCGTGCTTGCCGGTCCAGCGATCGTCGTCGTGGCCGGCATTCATCCCGATCCACCAGTAGAGCCCGACCTCCTGCCAGAAGCCGTTATCGCGCTCGGCCTTCGCCGCGGCATCGGCGGGATGATAGGCGGCGGGCGGCGCGTCGACGACCTTGTCGCCCCAGTAACGCCATTCGCCGAGAGCGACATTGATCGCGGCGGCGCGCGAAAACGCCTCGTAGGGCCGGTTGGCGAAAGGCGGCGCGTGGGCATCCGGCCGAACCGCGCATCCGGCGAGACAGGCAAGCAGGATCAGCGGAACCGCGCGAAGCGGGATCAAGCCATTCGGCCTCAAGCCGCGTCGCGCTGCGCGTGATCCGGGAACATCGCGGCCAGCGCCTGCGGATTGGCGGCGCACACCCCGCGTTCGGTGATCAGGCCGGAGACGAGCCGCGCCGGCGTGACATCGAAAGCCGGGTTCGCGGCATGGCTTTCTCTCGGCACCACGCGCACGGTGGCGATACTGCCATCGAGCGCGCGTCCGGTGACAGTGATCACCTCGCTCGCCGCGCGTTCCTCGATCGGAATATCCGCGAGCCCGTCGGCGATCGTCCAGTCGATCGTGGAGGACGGCAGCGCGACATAGAACGGCACACCGTTATCGCGCGCGGCCAGCGCCTTGAGATAGGTGCCGATCTTGTTGGCGACATCGCCGGCGCTGGTCACCCGGTCGGTGCCGACGATCGCCATGTCCACTGCGCCGCGCTGCATCAGATGGCCGCCGGCATTGTCGGCGATCACGGTGTGCGCGACGCCGTGCTTGCCGAGTTCCCAGGCGGTCAGCGAGGCGCCCTGGTTGCGCGGGCGGGTCTCGTCGACGAAAACGTGAACGTCGATCCCCGCATCGTGCGCCATGTAGATCGGCGCGAGCGCGGTGCCCCAGTCGACCG
>DASVGZ010000189.1:0-3166 GCA_036379275.1 Acidiphilium sp.
CCTGCATTGCCCTGCTCCTTACGTGACGCTATGTGAACATGCTCGGGCGCGCGGGCAAGCGCCCGGACGATATCAGACCCGGACCATTACGCGGCAACGAACGGACTCCCCATGGCGCGCATCGTGATGAAATTCGGCGGCACCTCGGTCGCCGATCTGGAGCGGATTCGCAACGCGGCGACGCGGGTGATGCGCGCGGTCGAGGCCGGCGACGAGGTCGCGGTCGTGGTCTCCGCCATGGCGGGAACCACCAACCAGCTCATCACCTGGTGCCAGGAACTGTCGCCGCTCTACGACGCGCGCGAATACGATACGGTGGTCGCCACCGGCGAGCAGATCACCGCCGGCCTGTTCGCCATCGCCCTGCAGACCATGGGCGTCGAGGCGCGGTCCTGGGCCGGCTGGCAGATCCCGGTCGCGACCGACGGCCAGCACGGCAAGGCGCGCATCCAGTCGATCGACGGCGCCGAATTGATCCGCCGGATGCAGTCCGGCCAGGTGCCGGTAATCACCGGCTTCCAGGGCCTCGGGCCGGACCGGCGGGTCACCACGCTCGGGCGCGGCGGCTCGGACACTTCGGCGGTCGCCGTCGCGGCGGCGATCCATGCCGATCGCTGCGACATCTATACGGATGTCGATGGCGTCTACACGACCGACCCGCGAATCGTGCCAAAGGCCCGCAAACTTTCCGGAATCACCTACGAGGAGATGTTGGAGCTTGCCTCGGTCGGTGCCAAGGTGCTCCAGACGCGCTCGGTCGAACTCGCCATGAAGGAACGGGTGCGCGTGCAGGTTCTGTCCAGCTTTTCCGATGTTCCGGGAACGCTGGTCGTCGATGAGGATGAAATCGTGGAACAGGAAATCGTCGCCGGCATCGCCTATTCGCGGGATGAGTCCAAGGTCACCGTGCGCGGCGTGCCGGACCAGCCCGGCGTCGCCGCCGCCGTGTTCGGCCCGCTGGCGGAAAACGGCATCAATGTCGACATGATCGTGCAGAACATCTCCGAGGATGGCACGACCGACATGACCTTCACCCTCAACAAGACCGAATTGCCGCGCGCGCGGGCCGTGCTCGAGGCGCGCCACGACGAGATCGGCTACAACGATATCCTGTCCGATTCCGATGTCGCGAAAATCTCGGTCGTCGGCGTCGGAATGCGCAGCCATGCCGGCGTCGCCGGCACCATGTTCAGGGCACTGGCCGCGCGCGGCATCAACATCCAGGTCATCTCGACCAGCGAGATCAAGGTGAGCGTGCTGATCGCCGCCGAATACACCGAACTCGCGGTGCGCGCCCTGCATACCGCCTACGGGCTGGACGTGGCATGACGATGCCGGTTCTCGATCATCTCTGGGCGCGCGGCTGCGATTTTCTCGGCACACGCACCGCGATCATGGGTGGCGCGATGAGCTGGGTGAGCGAACGCCACCTGGTCTCGGCGATCTCCAATGCCGGCGGTTTCGGCGTGATCGCCTGCGGCTCGATGACCCCCGCTCTGCTCGATGCCGAAATCGCCGCGACGAAGGCGATGACCGACAAGCCGTTCGGCGTGAACCTGATCACCATGCACCCCGATCTCGACGACCTGATCCGTGTGTGTATCGCCCACAAGGTCGGCCACGTTGTGCTCGCCGGCGGCGTACCCTCGGGCTCGGCGGTGCGCGCGGTGAAGGATGGCGGCGCGAAACTGATCGGCTTCGCTCCCGCGCTGGTGCTCGCGAAACGGCTGGTCAGGCTCGGCGCCGATGCCCTGGTGACCGAAGGGTCGGAGGCCGGCGGGCATACCGGCCCGGTTTCGCTCACCGTGCTCGCCCAGGAGATCCTGCCGGCGATCCGCGAGGTTCCGGTGTTCGTCGCCGGCGGCATCGGCCGGGGCGAGGCAATCCTCGCCTTCCTCGAAATGGGTGCATCCGGCGCCCAGCTTGGCACCCGCTTCGCCGCCGCGACCGAGAGCATCGCCCACCCGAACTTCAAAAAGGCGTTCATCCGCGCCAATGCGCGCGATGCCGTTCTCTCGGTTCAGCTCGACGAGCAGTTTCCGGTGATTCCGGTGCGCGGGCTCGCCAATGACGGCACCCGCCGCTTCCTCGCCCATCAGGCCGAAACGCTCCGGCGATTTCAGGCCGGCGAGCTTGATCGCGAGGCCGCGCAATTGTCGATCGAGCATTTCTGGGCCGGCGCGCTGCGCCGCGCGGTGATCGAGGGGGATGTTGAACAGGGGTCGATGATGGCGGGGCAGTCGGTCGGCATGGTGACCGAAATCCAGCCGGTCGCCGCGATCATCGCGGAACTGATCGCCCAGGCCGAAGCCGCCCACGCGGCGCGGTCGGGGCCGCGTGTGCCGGATGCCGCAAGCGCGGCGGCGTAACGGAGGCGCGAAGCGCCGGGGCGAGCCGCTCGCCGCGTCCCGGCGGCTGTTCGCGAAACTGCGCGAACGGATGAGCGCGGGCGATGCCAGCCTCGCCGAACTCACCGAACTGATCGCCCGCGAACTCGCCGTCGAGGTCTGCTCGGTCTATGTCGCCCGCCCGGGCGAAATGCTCGAACTGGTGGCGACCCACGGGCTGCGCCTTGAGGCCGTCGGGCGAACCCGGCTCAGGATCGGCGAAGGGGTGGTCGGCCTCGCGGCGGCGAAGGGCGAACTCCTCAACCTCGCGGACGCGCAGAACCACCCCGAATTCGCCTACCGGCCTGAAACCGGCGAGGATCGCTACGCCTCGATGCTCGCAGTGCCGGTGCGCCGGGCCGGCCGCACGCTCGGCGTGATCGCGGTGCAGAACATCGAGCCCCGCACCTATTCCGGGCTGGAAACCGAGACGATCTCGACCATCGCCATGCTGCTCGGCGAAATCCTGAGCGGTCTCGGCGCCGGGGCGATCGCGTCGGGCGGAATCGGCGATTCGCTGTCGCGCCGCTATGCCGGGCACACGCTGGCGCCCGGCATCGTGCGCGGCACCGCCCTGCCGTTCGGCCACTCCGTCGGGCCGCGCCACGTGCTCACCGACGATCCCGCCGCCGAACTGGACCGGCTCGAACAGGCGGCAACCGACACGGCGGCGAGCCTCGACGCGCTGAGGGCCGAACACCTGCCGAGCGGGCAGACCTCCCGCGAAGTACTCGATGCCTCCCGCCTGATCTCCCAGGGCAGCGGCTGGCTCGACCGGG
>DASVGZ010000190.1:0-3203 GCA_036379275.1 Acidiphilium sp.
CCTTCACCGTGCCGTCCGGCAGCTTGAGAAGCTGCAGAACGGTGGAAATCGTGCCGACACTGTAGATATCATCGGCGGCAGGATCGTCCTGCTGCGCATTCTTCTGAGCGACGAGCAGAATCTGCTTGTCTTCCTTCATCACGCCCTCAAGGGCGTGAACCGATTTTTCACGGCCGACGAAAAGCGGAACGATCATGTGCGGAAAGACCACGATATCCCGCAACGGAAGGACCGAGAGCAATTCGCCCGGCGGAGTTTTGCCTGCTGGAGTTTCGGCGCCCGATGTCCGGGCTGGGTCGGTCTCTGACATTAGACTACCTTTCCTGATCCGCACGCCCTGCCCGACTACGGCACAGGGCGCGGTGCCGGGTTATCCGGCCACGAAAGAAATATGGGGCGGCTGCGGCAATCGCGCAATCCGGGACCGGACCGCTGCCATGTCCGCAATACAACCGCCGACCCGGAACCGCCCTCAAGACCCGGTTTCGGCGCGCTCTTTTCCATGAAGGAACAACGGATTGGCACGTCCCTCGGCAACCTCGCCGTTGATCATCACCTCTTCGACGCTGTCGAGACCGGGCAGGTCGAACATGGTCGTGAGCAGAATCTGCTCCATGATCGAGCGCAGGCCGCGCGCACCGGTCTTGCGCTGGATTGCCCGGGTCGCCACCACGCGCAGCGCATCCTCGGTGAAATTCAGCTTCACCCCTTCCATCTCGAACAGCCGGGCGTACTGCTTGACCAGGGCGTTCTTCGGCTTGGTGAGAATCTCGATCAGAGCTGCCTCGTCGAGATCGTCCAGAGTTGCCACCACCGGAAGGCGACCGATGAATTCGGGAATCAGGCCGAATTTCAGAAGATCCTCCGGCTCGACATCCTTCAGGATCGCGCCGGTGCGCCGCTCGCTCGGGTCTCGGACATCCGCGCCGAAACCCATGCCCGAGCCCTTGCCGCGTTGGGTAATGATCTTTTCGAGCCCGGCGAAGGCACCGCCGCAGATAAACAGGATATTGGTGGTGTCGACCTGAAGAAATTCCTGCTGCGGGTGCTTGCGGCCGCCCTGCGGCGGAACCGAGGCGACCGTCCCTTCCATGATCTTCAGCAGCGCCTGCTGCACCCCCTCGCCCGAAACATCGCGGGTGATCGAAGGATTGTCGGACTTGCGGCTGATCTTGTCGACCTCGTCGATGTAGACGATGCCGCGCTGCGCGCGCTCGACATTGTAATCCGCCGACTGCAGCAGCTTCAGGATGATGTTTTCCACATCCTCGCCGACATAGCCGGCTTCGGTCAGTGTGGTCGCATCGGCCATGGTGAACGGAACGTCGAGAATCCGTGCCAGAGTTTGCGCCAGAAGAGTTTTCCCCGAACCGGTCGGCCCGACCAGCAGGATGTTCGACTTCGCGATCTCGATGTCGTTGTTCTTCTGGGCGTGAGCGAGGCGCTTGTAATGATTGTGGACCGCGACGCTGAGCACCTTTTTCGCCTGATTCTGGCCGATCACGTAATCATCCAGAACCTTGCAGATCTCGCTGGGAGTTGGCACCCCGTCGCGCGATTTGACCAGATGGGTGCGATGCTCCTCACGGATGATATCCATGCAGAGTTCGACGCATTCGTCGCAGATGAAGACCGTCGGACCCGCGATCAGCTTGCGGACCTCGTGCTGGGACTTGCCGCAGAACGAGCAATAGAGGGTGTTCTTTGGCTCTCCTGATTTCGTGCTCATCAACGCTCCAGCAGCGCCCCAAAAGCGGCGGCGCACAATCAAATCGGTCAGAGACTAGCCGCCGGGAGCGGTTCGCACAAGCATTCAACCGTCCCGGAGTCGCCGGATTGCAACAGTTTCAGAATAGATGTCGGGCGGACGACAGCCCGATCAACCCCCGGTTTTCGCGGGACTGGCTTCCTTCGCCGCAGCATCCGATACGATCGGGTTCCTGGTCACGACCTCGTCGACCAGTCCGAAAGCCATGGCTTCCTCGGCTGACATGTACCGGTCCCGCTCCAGCGCGTGCTCGATCTCCTCGAGCGTCCGGCCGGTGTGGTTCACATAGATGTCGTTCAGTCGACGGCGCAGGGTCAGGATTTCCCGCGCCTGGATTTCGATGTCGGCGGCCTGGCCCTGGGCGCCGCCGGAGGGCTGGTGCACCATGACCCTGGCATTCGGCAGGGCGAACCGCTTGCCTTTCTCGCCCGCCGCCAGAAGCAGGCTGCCCATCGAGGCCGCCTGGCCGATGCAGACGGTGGTCACCGGGCTGCGGATATACTGCATCGTGTCGTAGATCGCGAGGCCGGCCGAGACCACGCCGCCCGGACTATTGATGTAGAAGGCAATTTCCTTCGACGGGTTTTCACTCTCAAGGAACAGCAACTGGGCCGAAATCAGCGACGCGACCTGATCGAAGACCGGGCCGGTGAGGAAAACGATCCGCTCCTTCAGGAGGCGCGAGAAGATGTCGTAGGCACGCTCGCCCCGCGCCGTCTGCTCGACGACCATGGGCACAAGACTGTTCATGTAGATGTCGACCGGATTCCGATCCATCGGATGTCTTCCTCTCGAGTCAGGGCCGGCGCCGCCGCACCCGAATGAAATCAACGACCTGCCGGCGTCCGCTCCGCCTCGGGATGGCCGGATCGAACACCGCAGAGAGCAACATTAACCGATGGGCGGGCGCCGTCCATCCCCCTCAGCCGTCCCCCGCTCAATCATCGCTGTCGGCGAACAGTTCCTCGGGGGTGACCTCGTGGTCGGTGACAGTGGCGAGTTCCAGCGCGTAATCGACCACCTTGTCCTCGAAGATCGGACCGCGCAGCCGGTCCATCGCCCGAGGGTTCTTCTGGTAGAAATCGACGATCATCTTCTCCTGTCCGGGGAAGTTCTGCAGTTCCTGGATCATCGCGCGGCGCAGATCCTGCTCGGAGACCTGAACATTGTTCGAGCGGCCGATCTCGGCGACCAGAAGGCCGAGCCGGACCCGCCGGTCGGCGATGCCGCGATATTCGCCACGCAGGGTTTCCTCATCCTTTGCCGCGTCCTCGGCATCGAGACGGCCGGCCGCGCGTTCGGCCTCGATCTGGCGCCAGATTTCTCCGAATTCGGCCTCGACGAGGGTTTCCGGCGCAGGAAAATCGGCCTGTTCGGCGAGCTTGTCGAGCAGGGCGCGTTTCAGCTTCATCCGGGTGGCGCCGGCGCGCGCGCC